>CALZAP010000075.1 GCA_945614335.1 uncultured Prevotella sp. | reverse complement strand
ATTTCGGCAAAGACCCAGGCAGATGGTTCGACACCCTGTATAAGTTTTTCAAACTCTACGAAGTATTGGAAGAACCTGAAGAAGAAGCTAAGGAAGAGCCTAAGGGAACGATGCCAAGCCCGAAATTCACCATGTCGACAACAGCCATCGTAAACGGAAAAATGGTGAACGTGGAAGGGATGTTACCTCCTGAAATGTTGAAGAAGATGGTGGAAGACGCGGCAAACATCGCACAGTCCATAAAAGAAAAACTCAGCAACGGAGCGACAAACGGCAATGGCATCTCAGGAAGCATCATTGATATAAATGAAATGAGCGGCAACAACAACGAAGACGACACGAAATTCATCAACGACAACAGCAACACCGAGGAACAAAAGTCGCTGCTCGACAATATCATGAAGCCTATACACATGATTTGGCGCCTCAAACCGGATGTCATCGGAAGAGAAAAGGAGATTGAAAGGGCTATAAGAATACTTTGCCGCAAAGACAAGCATAACCCCATCTTCGTGGGAGAACCGGGAGTGGGAAAGACGGCACTCATCTACGGCATAGCACGGGAGCTGGAGAAATGCAGCGCGCCAGGACATCTCAGGGACTCGAAAATATATGAACTCGACATGGGAGCCATGCTCGCAGGAACAAGCCTCCACGGAGAATTTGAACGAAGGGTGAAAACCGTGCTCGACGAAGCCAGAAAGCAAGGCGACTGCATCATATACATTGACGACATACACTCCATCGGGTCAGTAGGAGGCGGACAGGGCAACGGCACCATGAACGCCGCCGACCTGTTCAAACCTTATCTCGACAACGAGAGAATAAGAATAATTGGCAGCACGACATACAAGAACTACAACAAGTCGATAGCAAACAACAAGACACTCGCACGACGCTTCTCACTCGTCGACGTGAAGGAGCCCTCGGTGGAAGAGGCTATAAAAATGGTTAAAGGCGTGATACACGAATATGAGTTCTATCACGACGTGAAATACAAACCAGACGCCATCAGATATGCCGTGAAACAGTCAGCGGCCCTTATCGCCGACCGATACCTTCCAGCCAAGGCTTTCGAAATACTCGACGAAGCCGGAGCATACCTGCATCAGCACCCACTGCTCAACAAGCAGGGCAATCGCAAGGCGGGCAGATATCAGATTATCGACGAGGATATTATTAATAAGGTGATGACAGAAGTATGCCGCATTGACGCCAAGGCACTCGCCAGCACCGACAACGAATCGCTGCGCGACCTCGACAAGCGCATGCGCAACGAGATATACGGACAGGACGATGCCATCAGACAGCTCACACGCTCGGTGATGATGTCGAAGGCAGGACTCAGCGATCCCAACAAACCCATGGCGTCGCTGCTCTTCGTGGGTCCCACCGGAGTGGGAAAAACCGAGGTGTGCCGCGTGCTGGCCAAAGAACTCGGCATAGAGCTCATAAGATTCGACATGAGCGAATACACCGAGAAACACACCGTGTCGAAACTCATCGGTTCGCCGGCTGGATATATTGGCTACGAGGAGGGTGGACTGCTCACCGACGCAATGAGGAAAACGCCAAACTGCGTACTGCTGTTCGACGAGATAGAAAAGGCTCATTCCGACATCTACAACATACTGCTGCAGGTGATGGACTATGCTAAACTCACCGACAACAAAGGTAACAAAGCCGACTTCAGAAACGTGATTCTCGTCATGACCTCAAACGCAGGAGCACAATATGCCGGACAGGCCTCCATAGGATTCTCTGGCGGAACAAGCCGTGGAGAGGCCATGATGGCCACCGTGAAGAAAACATTCAAGCCAGAATTCATCAACCGACTCTCGGGCACTATTGTGTTTAACGACATGGACGAGCACATGGCTTCGCTCATACTCGACAAAAAACTCAGACAACTCGCCGACAGACTGAAGGAAAAAGGTGTTGCGGCCAATCTCAAGCCTGAGGCTTACAAACTGCTGCTCGAAAAGGGATTCACGAAACTCTATGGAGCACGTGAGATGGACCGCACCATAAACCAGTATCTCACCCCACTGCTCATGGAAGAGATTCTCTTCGGAAAACTGGCAAAAGGCGGAGAAGTGACTATAACACGAAACGGTGACAAATTGGAAATTGACCGATAAAAACAAAATAACTATAGAAATGAAAAAACAACAAACAATTATCGCGGCTTTAGCATTGACCATAGCATTGCAAGCCAACGCTCAGAACTCACGTGGCGGAATATCGTCCGACATGCTGTCAAAAATTCAAAAGGAGCAGAAACTCACTGCGGCCGACAATGCAATAGCCAACGCCATTGCAGCTAACGCCATCGACGATATTGCAAAAAACAGGAAGGCTGCCGCCGACATCGACACTCACTTCAGCATTGAGACTCCTACACAGAGCATCACAAACCAAAAAAGCTCAGGAAGATGCTGGATGTTCAGCGGAATGAACGTGCTGAGGGCAAACTTCGCTAAACGGACAGACTCGCTGCAAGTAGAGTTCTCACAGGCCTACCTCTTCTTCTATGACCAGCTTGAAAAGGCAAATCTATTCCTCCAAGGAATAATCGACACAGGCAAGAAACCCATCGACGACAACACTGTACAGTTCCTCTTCAAAAACCCAATCAACGACGGAGGCACTTTCTGCGGAGTGGCTGACCTGACAGAGAAATACGGACTCGTGCCAAAGCAAGTGATGCCAGAGAGCTTCTCAAGCGACAACACGGCAAAAATGGCACGACTCATATCGTCAAGACTGCGCGAGGACGGACTCAAACTGCGCAAGATGGTGGCAGAGGGTAAGAAAGACGCCGAAATACAGAAAGCAAAGACCGAAATGCTCGGCACTGTCTACCACATGCTCGCACTCACCATCGGCGAACCGCCAACGCAGTTCAAATACGCACACATCAACAAAAAGGGAAATGCTGTGGGCGAACCGAAGACATACACACCGCAGCAGTTCTACAAGGAAGTGGTGGGAGAATCGCTCAACGGTACATTCATCATGGCTATGAACGACCCACGACGACCATACTACCAGACATACGAAGTGGAGTTTGACCGCCACACCTACGACGGACACAACTGGAAATACATCAACCTCCCGATGGACGACATCGAGAAAATGGCCATAGCCTCACTGAAAGACGGACACAAACTCTATAGCTCCTACGACGTGGGCAAGATGCTCGACAGAAAACGCGGATATGGCGACACGGAAAACTTCGACTACGAGTCGCTCATGGGCACTACTTTCGGTATGGACAAGGCTGAACGCATCAGCACTTACGACAGCGGGTCAACACACGCCATGACACTCACTGCTGTGGACCTCGACGCCAACGGCAAGGCCACAAAATGGAAGGTGGAAAACAGTTGGGGAGACTCTTGGGGACACAAAGGCTGCATGATAATGAGCGACAGATGGTTCCGCGAATACATGTTCCGACTTGTGGTAAACAAGAAATATGTGCCCGAAAACATTCTGAAGATGAACGAACAGAAGCCTACCATGGTCACATTCGACGACCCTCTGTTCGGCAACGATGACTTTTAATCTCTTTTCGACATGGGACTATTCAAAGCTCTATTCGGCGGAAAACAAGACAACACCGAAGAAAACAAGAAGAATGACGAAGCCAAGAACTTCGACATGTTCAAATACGACGGTGTGAAAGCCACAAGAATGGGACAGCAGGCCTACGCCATAAAGTGCTTCAAGGCCGCTCTTGAAATAAAGGACGACCTTGAAGTGCGCGACTACCTCGCCACGGCACTGCTTCGCCACGGCGAACTGCTGCCTGCCTACGAACAACTGCAGACACTCGCAAAGGCACAACCCGACAACCAGGCCATCTTCATACAGATGGCCAACGTCACTTTCATGATGGAAGACTACGAAGCCATGAGCGAGGCTTGTGAAAATGCTATGCAGATAAACGACAGCAACCCGCACGTACTTTTACTCTACGCCAAAGCATGCATCGGACAAGGCAACCCAATCAACGCCATTGCCATGCTCACCAAGGCCATTGCCCTCGACCCGGACTTCGGCGACGCCTACCTGCTGCGCTCCCAGACACTTCTCAACATGGGCGACAGGAAAAGCGCACGAGAAGACATGGAAAAACTCATCGCCACCTATCCGCATAACGAAGATGTGCTGATGCTGAAAGCGCGCATTGAACACGCCGAGGGAAAAGCCGACGAGGCCATACTGACCTACTCACTGGTGATAGAACTCAACCCATTCTCCACCGACGCCTTCAAGGAAAGAGGACAGGTGAAGTACGAGAAAGGGGATATGATAGGCGCAAAGGAAGACTTGCAGAAAGTGCTCGAAATAGACCCCGACAAGGTGGCTGCCATCACTGGAGAATATTCCGCCGAAGGCATCGAACACAAGGTAAAGCAGGCCTATAGCAACATCAATCCGTTCGGAATATGATGATTTTTTAGGCAAATAGCAAAAAAAACTGCAAATAATTTGCATAATTCAAAGAAAAGTTATACTTTTGCACCAAAATAAACAAAAAAGCAAAAAGATATGAATCGCATATACGCACCTTTTTACTACTTTTACTTTTACTTTGCAAGAAATTGTAGAGCGGGAAGTTGCGTGTAGATTTCAACTTATGACAACAGTGAATCAATTCAATTCATATATGATTTGCAAGGTCCCGCTCCATCAACAGATGAGGCGGGACTTTTCAATAGTGGGAACATTTAAAAGTATAACATATAATAATTAACACAATTCGTTGACACATGAAACGAATAGCTATACAAGGACTCATCGGATCGTTCCACGACATAGCGGCTCACCAGTTTTTCGAAGGCGAACAACTTCAACTGATTTGCTGCAACACCTTCGAGGACGTGTTCGAAAACGTAAAGAAAGACCCTACGGTCATCGCCATGACCGCAATAGAAAACACCATTGCAGGCAGCCTGCTACACAACTATGAACTGCTGCGCGACTCTGGACTTACGGTGGTGGGAGAACACAAGCTGCACATCTCACACTGCATCTGCTGTCTACCCGACGACGACTGGGAAACAATACAGGAAGTACACTCCCACCCAGTGGCTCTCATGCAATGCCGGGCCTTTCTCGCCAAGCATCCAAACATGAAGGCGGTGGAAAGCGACGACACAGCAGGATCGGCGAAATACATCAGTGAAAACAGCTACAAGTGCCAGGGATGGGCTGCCATCTGCAGCAGCACGGCTGCAAGACTCTACGGACTGAAAGTGCTCGAAGACCACATAGAAGACAACAAGCACAACTTCACACGATTCCTCGTGTCGTCAAACCCAATGAAGGCAGACTTCCTGCGACCGTTAGAAAAAACCAACAAGTCGAGCCTCGTGTTCTCACTGCCTCACGAGGAGGGCTCGCTCTCGCAGGTGCTCAGCATACTGTCGTTCTACAAGATAAACATGACAAAGATACAGTCGCTGCCCATCATCGGACACGAATGGGAATACCTCTTCTACGTAGACGTGACTTACGACAACCTCACACGCTACAGACAGAGCATCGACGCTATCATGCCATTGACAAAAGAACTGAAAATACTCGGAGAATATGAAAGCAAATAATATAAAACCAGCAGAGCGACTATCGCTCGTCAGCGAATACTACTTCAGCAGGAAGCTGAAGGAAGTGGCACAGATGAACGCCGAGGGCAAAGATATAATCAGTCTTGCCATTGGCAGTCCAGACATGCCACCTTCTGAAAAGACAATAGAGAAACTGTGTGAGGTGGCACACCGTACTGATGCCCACGGCTATCAGATAACAATGGGAACACCGGAACTGCGCAATGCCATGGCTGACTTTTATAAACGTTGGTATGGAGTGGAGCTTGACCCTGCCAAGGAAGTGCTGCCGCTGATAGGCTCTAAGGAAGGAATACTGCATGTAACATTGGCTTTCGTCAATCCCGGCGACGAGGTGCTGGTTCCTAACCCCGGATATCCTACATATACCTCGTTGAGCAAGATTCTCGGTGCCAAGATCGTGAACTACGACCTGCTTGAGAATAATGGTTGGCAGCCTGATTTCGAACAGTTGGAGAATATGGACCTAAGCCGCGTGAAACTGATGTGGACAAACTATCCGAACATGCCTACCGGAGGCAATGCACGTATGGAGACCTACAAGCGGCTGGTGGAGTTCGCACGCCGTCACAACATCGTGGTGGTTAACGACAACCCTTATTCGTTCATACTGAACGAGAAGCCAATCTCGCTGCTTCAAGTAGAGGGAGCCAAGGACTGCTGCATTGAGTTCAACTCGATGTCGAAGAGCCATAACATGCCTGGTTGGCGTGTGGGGATGTGCATGGCAAACCCCACATTCATCAGTTGGATATTGAAGATAAAGAGTAATATCGACAGCGGAACATTCCGTGGCCTACAGTTGGCTGCCGCCGAGGCGTTGGGCAACGAGGCCGAGTGGCATCACGAGGCAAACATAGAGACATACGCCCGCCGTCGTCGCTATGCCGAACAGATTATGGATGTGCTTGGCTGCTCTTACGACAAGAGTCAGGTGGGAATGTTCCTTTGGGGAAAGATACCGGAGAAGTATTCCGACTGCGAGGAACTGACCGAGAAGGTATTGCACGAGGCAAGAGTGTTCATCACTCCAGGCTTCATCTTCGGCAGCAACGGACAAAGGTATATCCGTATCTCACTCTGTGCCAACGAGAGCGTCTTCGCCGCTGCGTTGCAAAG
>CALZAP010000074.1 GCA_945614335.1 uncultured Prevotella sp. | reverse complement strand
CAGGGCAAGGCTGAGGCTGACGGTGGTACCGTTTCGTTCACCTACGACGGCGACGAGCCCACAGTCCTCATGATTAATTTCCCATCCCCAGCTTATATCCACGGTGTGGAGGTGTATAACGTGGAAAACTTCGTGACCAAGGACGAGGCAACAGGCTACACCGTCATCTCCTCCGGCGACGTGTCGAGCCTTATGCTTGCCATCAAGTCGGCACAGGAAGGCGACAAGATCTTCCTCCCCAACGGAACATACGACTTCGGCGAGACAGTGCTCACCCCTATCTCTGCCAACAACCTCTCCATCATCGGACAGTCAACTGACGGCGTCATCATCAAGAACGCTCCCGACATCAAGAAAGAAGGACTCAACAGCGCCGACCTCTTCCAGAACACGTCTACTGGTCTCTATATGCAAGACCTCACACTGCAGAACGACCTCGACTACTACAAGGCCGGAACAGGACGCGCCCCAGTGCTCCAGGACAAGGGTACACAGACCATCATGAAGAACGTGAACATGCGTTCTTATCAGGATACTTACTATTCAAAGAGCGGCGAATACTACTTCGAGGGTGGTCTTATCCAGGGTACTGTAGATTACATCTGCGGTAACGGTAACGCATACTTCAACGGTGTGACACTGCTCAACAAGAGCCGTTCGGCAACAGAGACTTCGGGCGACTGCACCATCACCGCAGCACAGACATTAATCGACCAGAAGGGATATGTGTTCAACGGCTGTACAATCGAGACCGAGAGCAAGACATTCAACTTCGGTCGCTCATGGAAAGATGCCAAGACTGCATTCCTCAACACCACCATCAAGAGCGGTAAGCTTATCGACACTCGCTGGACAGTGAAAGGCATGAACTCAGCTCCTGTTTCATACAAGGAATACAACACTGTTGACCTCTCGGGCAACGGCATGAACACTCCTGCGTCTAACGTGATAGAGTTCACACACTCTACCGGCAACAACAAGATGGAGACCATCCTCACCGAGGAAGAGGCTAAGGAATATGCCCTTGACAAGTTCTTCGCCAACTGGAATCCGGCTGCCATTGCCGCACAGGAGACAGTAGTGCCTGGACAGATTGACGCCGAGTCGATGTATCTCGTTGAGAACAATGGCAAGTTTGCAGCCATCGTAAAGGGTTCTGACATCGCTTCTTACACCGCAGGCACTGTACGCAAGGCTAACGCCCGTGGCGGTTTCGGCGAGCCAGTTGACATCTCTGCCGCAACAGCCATCAAGTGCATCCCTACCATTGGTGCAGAAGACGGCACTCCCGTCATCCACGATGTTCTTGGCCGCCGTCTCGCCGGTCTTCAGAAGGGCATCAACATTGTCAATGGAGTGAAAGTAGTGAAGTAATAAAAAAAATAAACCGGTTGACACATTGTCAACCGGTTTATTTTTTAATTGATAAGGAATATCTTTTCCTTACCGTTATAAGTACATTTTACGGTGGCACGTCCAGCCACAATCTTGCTTATCTCATGCTTTACAGGACCCTTTACGTTCACCTTTATCACAGACTTGTCGTTCAGTGGAGCGTAGGTCTGATAGTGGCCGAGGTCGGTGTAGCCGTTCTGGTTGGTAGAGAATAGCGGAGTCTTTGGTATTGCTATCTCCTTGCCGTCAACAGTGATTTTTACTTCCGGAACAACTGGTGGCATGAGAGAGCCTACAGGTATGTCGTTCTTGGCAAATCCAAGGCCGTAGATGTCCACGAGTCCTTCGTTGCCCTCGCCTTCCACCTTAAGGTAAATGGCGTGCTTTCCTGTGAGACCTTCCACGGCAGGCACTTTCACGTTGTAGTATCTCACTTCCTTCGGCGCGTTGGCCGCCACGTTCACCACAGCAATCTCCTTGCCGTTCCATGTGCTGTTGTCATACGGGCCGTCGAGCATCACACGTATGCGTGCCGCACCCTTTCCCTTCGATGCGATTCCGATGAAGATCTGTGTGCCGTCTCCCTTCTGCGTGCCGGAGAAAGCCTTGATGCCCTTTGTGTCCTGAGCGAGACCTCCGAAACCGAAGTATTTGAATCCTGCCACACCGCCGTTAGGCACGTTGGCAAGAGTCATGCCGTTGTTCCACACGTCGAAGTTGTCCTGCAGCCAGCGCTGGTCGCTCATGTAGCAGGCATAGCCGGCAGAATAATACGCGTATGGTGGCAGACCGAAGATATGGAAGCCCTCGCTGGTCACCTCTGCGCCGGTGTATTTCATACCGTCAGAAGCCTCCGCCGTCCACTCGTTGTTCTTGGCGTAAGGGTCGTAGGCGGTGATGCGCACCATGCCGCCCTTGGCCACAGGCTTCTTGTCCCATTCAATCTTTATTGGAGCCACCATGGCCTGACGGGCAAAGCCGAAGCCGCGTGGAGGACGATGGTAGAACACATACCACTGGCCGTTGATTTCCTGTATTGAGCCGTGGGTGTTGTGGGCGGCGTTCATGCCCACAAGATGTGAGCCGTCTTCGTTTGGCACAATGCCGCGGGAGTCAACGAGCACGCCGCCCGAGCGCCATGGGCCGAGAGGAGAGTCGCCGAAGGCATAGCGCAGGGCGGAGTTGGTAGAGCCCTGTCCGTATTCCGGACCGCTATATCCCGAGAACACCATTACATACTTGTTGCCCACCTGGCGAATGCTCGACGCCTCGAAGAAGTTGAAGTCGCCGGGGTTCTGGCCTTTGTAGAGGGCCGGATACTGTGTTCCCTCGGGGTCGCGCACCACGCCGTATCGCTCCGATGCAGGCAGGAAATAGTCGTGTATCTGCGTACCGGGACGCACGCCGTACATGTTGTCCTGGTCAAGCTCGTAGGCGGTGGAATGGCGGAAGCCGTAGAACACGTAAGCCCTGAATCCCTTGGCGTAGTCCGGATCTTTCTTGTTTGTAATATTCTCCACGAATACCGAAGGGTCGAAGTCAATGAGCGAGCCTTCCACACAAGCCGTACCGTCGGCATTGAGGTTTACGGGAGTGAAAGGGCCGTTGGGGCGGTCGCCCTTGCATACCATTGGCACGCGGCGCCATCCGCGAGAGTGCGGGTAAAGCCAGTAAGTCTTCTTGCCTGTAGTCTTGTCGATGGTCTCCACGAGGTCTGGGGCAAACATTGTGTCCCACTGTCCGTTAACGAAGTAGGAGAAGATCGGTCCCTCGTCGCGCCATTGTGTCAAGTCTTCCACCGGTGCCGACCACATGCGGATGTCAGGTCCGCAGTAGGCGGTGTAGGTAAGGTCGTGAGATCCAATGATGTAAGCTCTCATCTTTCCGGGGTTGTCCGGATCTTCAAACACACGTGGCTCGCCGTCGGGAAGGTGTTCCCATAGCGGCAGGTAAGGGTTTTGTGCAGTAGCCGCCGTCGCTACCATGGCGAGTGCGGCTGTCATTAGTTTATTAATCATGTAATAATAATATTTCAGTTTTTAATTTTTAATTTTTTATACTTGAACCAGTCTACATCCACATATCCTCCGGTCTTCTTTGTGGCATAGTTGAAGATGGCGAATTTCGAGCCCATGAAGAATCGGCGGTAGTCGAATATCATCTTATAGTCCTTCAGCAGTGGCGTCCAGTTGTTGCCGTCCATGCTATAATATAAGGTGGCGAGATCCTTTCCCGGGCGGAAGTCTGCGTCGATGCGGAAATACACGCTCTTGGTGCCCTTCTTCAGTTCCTGTCTGAAGGCCTCGGTGTATGTCACGTCAGTCACGCTTTTCTCCTTGTCTGTCAGCTTCACGCTCTCGCTGTCGGCCACGATGAAAGCCTTCTTTCCGTTTTTCACCACCTTCACCACACCGGCGTCGCCATTGAAAGCAGAGAATCCGGCCACGTCGCCGTCTTTCATCTTCTCTATGTCAAGTTTCACGCTTGCCGTGCATTCCGGTCCCTCCATTCGCTGAGTGATGGTGTTGGGCGCGAGGTAGATATTGTCCACCACTCTTGTGGTCTTCAGTCTCATGTATCCCGGACGTTCGGTCAGCGACCATCCTTCGGCCACTGGGTTGTGGTTCCACTGCCAGTTGATGTTCAGTTTCTCGCAGTCAAACTCGTCGCTTGACACTATCTCCCCTCCTGAATATCCTGCCATGGGCTTACCCATGGTGGCAGGAATCAGTCCGTTCTCGTCGCCCAGCATTGGCCATCCGTCTTTCCATGTGCAAGGCATGAGTGTGAGCACACGTCCGCATCCTCCACGGTCCTGGAATATCACTCCATACCAGTTTCCCTTTCCGTCGTCCACTATGGTGCCTTGTCCGGCATAGGGGAATCCGCCGAATTTTGATAGCAGTATCACCTTTTTCTCGTATGGTCCCATGATGTTGTCTGCCCTGTAGCACACCTGTCTCCTTGCGCCTCCCCTTGGCCATGAAATCATGATGAGGTAATACTTTCCGTTGTGCTTTATGAACCTGCTTCCTTCGAGCAGTCCGTTTTCCTCTGCGTCACGTTCAAACACTTTTCCCGCGAGTCCGCCTTCCTTCACTCCGCTGAGGTCGGGCTTGAGCTCCTTCATTTCTCCTGTGCCATAGAACACGTATACCCTTCCGTCGTCGTCGAAGAAGAGCGACGCGTCGTGGAAGTGAGGTGTGCGGTGTGCAAGCGTCCAGCCTTCACGCGGGTCTTTTGTCGTGTATACATATCCTTGCCATGGATCCTCGTTTGGCGAGAAATAGAGATAGTAAAGCCCGTCCTTGTATCTCAGCGACGTGGCCCACTGTCCGCGTCCGTACACCGTACCCTCCTTGAGGTCGTATTTCGGACTGTCGTGAAGCGACGGGAACACGTAGCTTGCCACCCGCCAGTTCACCAGGTCCTTGGAGTGCATCACCGGTGCTCCTGGCATGAGGTGCATTGTTGTTGACACGAGCCAGTAGTCGTCGCCCACGCGTATCACGTCAGGGTCGGGCACGTCGGCCCAGAGCATAGGGTTCTGGAATCCGTTTTCTATCTCCATCACTTTCTCCGCAAACCTGCGTCCTATGATGCGGTAGCCTTCAGCTGTGTAGTGCAGCGAGTCCTTTGCGCACGGGCAGTCTTTCGACGACACCACATGTGCGGTGGGAATCACCTCCGGCAACTTTCTGATGACGGGGTTGTGGGCGGCGCAGCGTCCTCCCACTTCCTTTCCCACCACTTCGCCTGCCACGAGCGGCACGTCGGCAGCCTTGAGGTTCAGGTCGGCAAGCAGGTTTTCATACACCTTCTTAACCTTCTCCGGCCAGTCCTGCTGTCCGGTGTTGGTCTCGCCCTGCAGCATGAGTATACCCTTTATCACGCCGTCGCGCTGAGCCTTCTTTGCCAGTTCCACGAGTCGGGCGTAAGGGTTGTCGTCGTAGTCCTTTGTCATGTTTTTCATCCACTGCGGCTGCTTTTCAAGGTATGTGGCATAGTTCACCTTGTCAAACAGTTCGATGCCGCATCCTCCGATGGCCACGTTTATCACTCCTATGCGTATGTTCTCAGGCGTGCGTGCCACCATCGTCCGCCCGAAATAGTCGGCGGGAGTGAGTCCGGTGTATGGGCGGCAGAGCGGTGGCACTGCGCGGTGCCATTCCCCTTTGCGCCATCCGAGCTTCTCGTCGTCCATCGAAGCCATGGACAGAAATCGCTGGTCCACACCCTCCATGTCCTGCTGTTCGTAACGTGCGTTTCCCTCCATGTTCGACTGCCCGAAGCAGAGGTAGATGTGGAAGTTGGGGTCTTGGGCCTTGCAGGCCATTGTCATCAGCAAGGTCAAGACGGTTGCAAAAATTCGGTTCATAATAGTTGTATTTTTTTAATTATTGTGAGTGTAGTGCAAACATGTTCTCGATTACTTCCTTTTGCAGTCCGACTCCTTGCCGAAGAGGTATGACTCCTTGTAGCCTCCCATGTCTACCACAATCTTCTGCAGTACGACGCCCGGGTCGAGCGGACTTACCACGAGAGTCTTCTCGCCGGCCTTGCCCACCTTCAGCTTCACGGTTTTTTCTATCACGCGTCGTGCCACGGTAGGATACATTATGCGGTATACATTCTCCGGCTCCTCGTTCAGTTCGCCGTTGAAGTTCACCTCCACTGGCTCGTCACCTTCGAATGCCACTGTATATCTGTGACCTTCCTTGCGCTTGAAGGCGAGGGTGGAAGCTGTGATGACGTGTACGTCAACTTCGTCGACTCCTTCCGGCACCTGGAAGCGGTAGGCTATGCTGGCTCCGCTGACGTCGGCGGAATAAGGCTGCAGCGACATGCCACCCCTTGTGCGTCCCATGTAGGGTATCTCTGTCCATTGTGCCTCGGCGGCATTCTTCAGGCTATGGTAGTGCTGTGCGTCCATGGCCACATATCCTTCAGAGGGCACGAACGTGTATCCGCCCTTCATCTGCTCGGCGTTGTCGAAACGCATCACCTTCGGGCAGATGTCCTTGGGGAAGTTGTCGTTCCATGACACGTATCCTATGTGCTTCTGTATCATCATCCCGTCCCATTTTCCGCCGGCAATGTCCTTGTTGTAGCCACGGCAGAGTATGGAGTCGCGCTTGAAACACTGTTCCACGCGGTCGGCCCATACGTTGGCTTCGGGATTGCCCTCGTCGTACAGCTTCTTGTTCATGGCCTGCGCGTAGTACATCTCATACAGGTTGCCAAGGGCCTGGATGGGGAAGAGCAGCAGCTGGCGGTAGGCGTCGTGCATGTTTTCGGGAAGCGAGACATATTGTCTTAGCGCGTCGGCTTCGAGGCGTGTAAAGTCGTCGCATACCTGGCGCCACTCGCCTGTCTCGATATTATATGTCGAAGCGTCGAGCATCTCTGCCGTCACACGGCCCGCATACTGGCTGTAGAGGTTGAGGATGCGTGCTGCCTCTTCGGCCTGTGACTCGCCAAACTGCTGTGCGCAG
>CALZAP010000073.1 GCA_945614335.1 uncultured Prevotella sp. | reverse complement strand
TGATGGTGATTTCACGGAATTAATCCGCGCCGAGATGCCTCAAAGCGTACCATTGCTCGTGACAAGAAACCTGGTTTTGTTTCCAGGTGTAGTCACTTCTATCATGATTGCTAGGTCGTCCAGCATGAAACTCATTAAAAAATGTGAGAAAACACACGAAATCATTGGCGTGGCTCCACAATACGACGAAAACATCGAGAATCCTTCAAGACAAGACATTTTCGACATGGGTGTCTACGCTCGAGTGGTAAAGGTGTTTGAAATGCCTGGCGGTAACCTGAGCGCCATCATTCAGGGACTGGGAAGACTTTGTCTCGGAGACATTGCGGAGGAAAGGCCTTTCATTACCGCAAACGTATGCAATGCAACGGAAATGCTCGACTACTCGAAAGACAAGGAGTTCACAGCGGCTATTGACGACCTGAGGAAGAGAACCATGAAATACATTCGCCTGAACGAGGACATTCCTGACGAGGCCATGTTTTCAGTGAGCAACATGAAAAACAGCATCATGTTCATCAACTATCTATGCACAAGCATGCCGTTTGATTTCAACACAAAACTGGAACTTCTCAAGGAAGGCTCGATGAAGGAGAGACTCTTCGGACTTATGCGAGTTATCGGAAAGGAACTGAAGCTACAGGAACTGAAGCGCGACATCATACAGAAAACACGCGACGACCTCGACGAACAGCAGCGTAACTACTTTATCAAGCAACAGATAAAGAACCTACAGGCGGAGATGAACGAAGGAAGTCATTCGGACGACTATATCGCACTGATGGAAAAGATTGCAGACAAAAATCTGCCAGACAGTGTGGAGAGCCTGTTCTTGAAGGAGGCCGAGAAACTGGAGCAGATGAGCCAGCAAAGCATGGACTACAACATGCAGCTTAACTATCTTGAAACTGTAGCTTCGTTGCCATGGGGCATTTACACACGCGACGACCATAACCTCAACAGGGCAAAGAAAGTGCTCGACAAGGCTCATTATGGCATGGAAAAGGTTAAGGAACGAATACTCGAATACATTGCAGTGCTCTGTCTGCGCGACGACCTCAAATCGCCCATTCTCTGCTTGTACGGACCGCCGGGAGTGGGAAAGACAAGTCTCGGAAAGAGCATTGCTGACTCGCTCAAGAGAAAGTATGTGAGGATATCCCTTGGTGGACTTCACGACGAGTCGGAGATAAGGGGACACAGGCGTACGTATATCGGAGCCATGCCCGGAAGAATAATCAAAAGCCTGCAGAAGGCGGAAACATCAAATCCGGTGATCATTCTCGACGAAATAGACAAGGTGACGCAAAACACCATCAATGGCGACCCTGCGTCTGCCTTGCTGGAAGTGCTCGACCCGGAACAGAACAACACCTTCCACGACAACTATCTCGACATGGATTTCGACCTCTCGAAAGTGTTGTTCATAGCCACTGCCAACGACCTCAACACCATACCGCGTCCTCTCTTGGACAGAATGGAGATAATTGAAGTGTCGGGATATATCACAGAGGAGAAATGTGAAATAGCGAAACGACACCTCATACCAAAGGAGATAGAGGCCTGCGGACTGAAACACCATGGCAAGATCACGTTCTCAAAGCCTGCCATCGAAAACATCATTGAGCAATACACCAGAGAAAGCGGAGTAAGACAGCTCGACAAAATGATTAACAAGGCTCTGAGAAAAATGGCTTTCAAATACGCCACGGAAGGATTGATGCCTGCAAAGGTGACACCGGCAGAACTCGAAGAACTACTCGGAAAACCTCCATATTACCGCGACATTTACCAAGGCAACGCCTATGCAGGTGTGGTGACCGGACTGGCATGGACAAGTGTGGGAGGCGAGATACTGTTCATAGAGACAAGCCTCAGCAAGGGTAAGGGCTCAAAACTCACACTCACAGGAAATCTCGGTGACGTAATGAAGGAGTCGGCCATGCTGGCCTTGGAGTATGTGAAGGCTCACGCCGACACTCTCAACATCGACTACAGGATATTCGACTGTTATAACATCCATATCCACGTGCCGGAAGGGGCAACACCAAAAGACGGTCCGTCTGCCGGCATCACTATCGCGACATCCATCGCCTCTGCACTGACACAAAGGAAAGTGAGGGAAAAGGTGGCCATGACCGGAGAGATAACGCTGAGGGGAAAGGTGCTGCCTGTGGGTGGCATAAAGGAAAAAATACTCGCGGCCAAAAGAGCAGGAATAAAACATATCTTGCTCTGTCACGACAACAAGAAAGACGTGGACGAAATACCCGACAAGTATCTTGAGGGAGTGACATTCCATTTCGTGGAAGACGTGAAGGACGTATGGGATTTCGCGTTGACAAATGTGAAGGTTGACAATCCCCAAGTATTCGAAATCTTCGACACTACAGACGCTGACAATGCATCGAAATGATTTTTGAAGTAACACGACAAGCAAATGAAATTTGAATTACAACATACCGACCCGAATTCTGAAGCAAGGGCAGGACTTATCACTACTGCCCACGGACAGATACAGACCCCGATATTCATGCCCGTAGGTACATGCGGCAGCGTGAAGGGCGTGCATTTCGAGGAACTGAAGAAACAGGTGAAGGCACAGATTATTCTCGGCAATACATACCACCTCTATCTCAGGCCAGGACTTGACATAATAAGACGGGCTGGCGGATTGCATAAGTTCAACGGTTGGGACCGACCCATACTCACCGACTCTGGTGGCTTCCAGGTGTTCTCACTCACCGGAATAAGAAAGCTCAAGGAGGAAGGCTGTGAATTCAGGTCGCATATCGACGGGTCGAAACATTTCTTCACACCCGAGAATGTGATGGACACTCAACGTGTGATAGGTGCCGACATAATGATGGCCTTCGACGAATGTCCACCGGGTGACAGCGACTACCAATATGCGAAAAAGAGCCTGGCGCTCACACAGCGTTGGCTCGACAGATGCATTAAACGTTTCGACTCCACCACCCCGCTCTACGGATATGAACAGACCCTCTTCCCCATTGTGCAGGGTTGCACATACAAGGACCTCAGACAAGACGCGGCAAAGCATGTGGCCGACAAGGGTGCAGACGGAAACGCCATTGGAGGACTTGCGGTAGGAGAGCCTACCGAGGTGATGTACGAGATGATAGAAGTGGTGAACGAAATACTGCCAAAGGACAAGCCAAGATACCTCATGGGAGTGGGAACACCGCAAAACCTGCTCGAAGCTATAGAACGAGGCGTTGACATGTTCGATTGTGTCATGCCTACAAGAAACGGGCGCAACGCCATGCTTTTCACATACAACGGCACCATCAACATCCGCAACAAGAAATGGGAAGACGACTTCTCGCCCATCGACCCCGAAGGATGCGATGTAGACCTCATCTATACCAAGGCTTATCTCCATCACCTTTTCAAGGCACAGGAACTGTTGGCACTCCAGATAGCCAGCATCCACAACCTCGCATTCTATTTGCGACTCGTGGGAGACGCCCGTCGGCATATTGTGGAAGGCGACTTCACACACTGGAAAAGAGGCGTGGTGGAAAACTTAGGAAAACGTTTATAATAGCTTGATGACATGAAAGTTATAAAAAATAAGAGGACAAGGGTGAAGCTGAGGAAGACAGCAAGAGCCATCAAAAGACTGTTTCGGCCTTTTGCAAGGTTGATGGCTTTTGTCAACCCGTTCAGGTACATCAAGAAGATAGACCGGTATATCATCGGCAAGTTTATCGGTACCTACATATACTCCATCATTCTCATCATCTCTATATCCATAGTGTTTGACGTGAATGAGAATCTTGCAAAGTTCACGACCAACCATGCGCCACTGCGTGCCATCGTGTTTGACTATTACGCCAACTTTGTGCCATATTTCGCAAACCTTTTCAGTCCGCTTTTCGTATTCATAGCTGTAATCTTTTTCACCTCAAAGCTTGCCGGCAATTCTGAAATCATAGCAATGCTGGCCTGCGGCATGAGCTTTAAGAGACTACTGAGGCCATATATGATTTCAGCGGCACTCATTTCCATCCTGAACTTCACCTTGGGAGCATACGTCATACCGAAAGGCACCGTGATAAGGCACGATTTCGAGTCGCTCTACAAGAACAACAAGAAAAACACGTCGGCATCCAACGTGCAGCTACAGGTGGGAAAGGGAGTGATAGCTTACATACAACAGTATGACGACGTCTCGAAAACCGGCTACGGATTCTCGCTCGACAAGTTTGAGAACAAAAAACTTGTTAGCCACATGACTGCAAATGTAATCAAATACGACACAATATCAGACAGCAGATACCAGTGGCGTGCCGTAAACTACAAGATACGCACGCTGAAAGGAATGCGAGAACAGATAAAGTCGGGAACAGAGATTGACACCATGATAATGATGGAGCCCATGGACCTCGTTTTCAGCAAGGGACAGCAGGAAACGTTCACAAGCCCGGAACTGCTTAGATACATTTCAAAACAGAAAGACAGGGGCTCGAGCAACGTCGTGCAGTATGAAGTGGAATACCACAAGCGAATAGCTTCTTGTTTCGCCTCCTTCATCCTCACAGTCATCGGAGCCAGTCTCTCCGCCAGGAAACGTAAAGGCGGAATGGGACTCTACCTCGGAATAGGCATGGCGCTGAGCTTCTCCTACATCCTGCTGCAAACTGTCAGTTCGACATTCGCCATAAACGCCGACACACCGCCGGTATTGGCTGCATGGATACCGAACCTGCTATATTTCGCAATCGCATATTATTGTTTCAAGAAAGCACCAAACTAATGAAATTTGAAGATACATATCTTAACGACAACATCCTCGACGCGTTGTACGACATGAGATTTGACGAATGCACACCTATACAGGAAAAGTGCATACCCGAAATCCTCGACTATCGCGACCTCATCGGCATTGCCCAGACTGGTACTGGCAAGACTGCCGCCTACCTGCTTCCCATACTAAGCATGCTTGACGACGGAGGCTATCCGAAAGATGCTATAAACTGCATTATTATGTCGCCTACCAGGGAACTGGCGCAACAGATTGACCAGGCAATGCAGGGATTCGGATACTATCTTAACGACACCAGCAGCGTGGCGGTATATGGAGGAAACGACGGCACAAGATACGATCAGGAAATAAAAAGCCTCAAACTCGGGGCGGATGTCGTAATAGCCACCCCAGGGCGTTTGCTCAGCCATATAAGAATGGGAAACGTCGACCTGAGCAAAGTCAGCTTCTTCGTTCTGGACGAGGCTGACCGCATGCTCGACATGGGCTTTAGCGACGACATCATGCAAATAGTGAAACTGCTTCCTGAAGACAGGCAGACCATAATGTTCTCAGCCACCATGCCGCAGAAAATACAGGAACTGGCTAAAACCATCCTGCACGACCCAGTGGAGGTGAAGATTGCCGTAAGCAAGCCGGCGGAAAAAATCAGACAGATGGCATACGTTTGCCACGACGAACAGAAAGAGGGAATAATAAGGCATCTGTTCAAAAACAACAAGATGAAACGTGTGATACTCTTTTCCGGCAAAAAAGACAAGGTGAAGGAAATCTCAAGGCAGTTGCAGAAAATGGGAGTAAACTGCTGCCAGATGCACAGCGACCTTACACAACAGGAACGTGACAACGTGATGTTTGAATTCAAGGCAGGACAGAAAGATGTTCTCGTGGCTACTGACATCGTGGCAAGGGGCATCGACATCGACGACATCCAGATGGTCATCAACTACGACGTGCCAAGAGACTGCGAAGACTATGTACACAGAATAGGCAGAACGGCAAGGGCAGACCGCGACGGAGAGGCCATCACTCTCGTAAACGAAAAGGACATGTATCTTTTCGGGCGAATAGAACAGTTTATCGGCAAGACGATAGAAAAACTGCCAATGCCCGAAGGACTTGGCGATGCGCCTGCATACAAACCCGTAAGGCATGACAAGCCAAGAAAAAGCGGAAGGCCAAGGGGAAAAAACAGAAAAAATGAGCCACAAAAGAAAAAAAAATACTCCAAGAAACAAAAAGATAAGCCACAAAAGCAAAAAAATGGAGAATAATTTGCAGGTTTCGCTTTTTTTGTCTAACTTTGCAGTGGTTTTTGATATGATGAAATAAAACAACGTCATTCGGCATGTTTTCATAGTTACATAACAAAGACCAATTTCCATTATACAGACATTTAGAAAAAACATATACAGAAGAAGATTATATGTATACAAAAGAAGAATTAGAATCGATGGACAATGCCCAATTGATGGGCATAGCCAACAGCCTTGGTGTAAAAGTGTCACAAGATGACCAGAAGGAATCTGTCATCTACGCAATACTCGACAAGGCGGCGGAAGACTCGGCTGCAAACAATACCGAGGCTCCAAAAAGAAAAAGAACACGTATAGCTAAGAAAGAAAAGGACAAGGTATATACCGTGAAGGGAAAAGACGGTGAAAACTATGACGTTTCAAAAGGAATTGTAAAAGACGTCAAGCCACAACTGTTCAGCGATGAACCTACGGTTGCCGCGGAGGAAAAACCAAAGGAGGTGAAGACACCAAAGAAAAGAGGACGGAAATCAAAAGCCGAACTGGCTGCCATTGAAGCTGCAAAAAAGGCTGAAGAGGCTGGACTGCTTAATCAGCAACCAGTGGACAACACCCAAGATAATAATAATAATGTAGAACAGGAGCCTCAAACTGAAGCTGTGGTTGATACTATCATTCAGAATGAGGAAATCGACACCAACCCTAACGTTGAAACAGAAAACATCGACGTTCCTGAGGCTGTCATGGCTGACAACAATATGGTAGAGATGGACAACTCTACTGTGGAAATGCTTAAGGAACAGCTTAACCACAACAACGAAGCTGACGCTGCGAACAACGAACAGGAAGTGGTGGATTTTGACCATGTTTGGGAAGGT
>CALZAP010000072.1 GCA_945614335.1 uncultured Prevotella sp. | reverse complement strand
GCCGACCAGTCAACAAGCGACTGGTTCCGCACCAAGCCTATCGAGAGCGTCATCTCGCTAAAGGCTGAGACACATAACTTCCCTACCACAGTAGAGCCGTTCAACGGTGCAGCAACAGGTACGGGAGGCGAAATACGCGACCGTATGGGCGGTGGTGTAGGCTCATGGCCAATAGCAGGTACTGCCGTGTATATGACATCTTATCCAAGACTCGACGGCGGACGCGACTGGGAAGACATATTGCCAGTGAGAAAATGGCTCTATCAGACTCCGGAACAGATTCTTATCAAGGCATCTAACGGAGCCAGCGACTTCGGTAACAAGTTCGGACAGCCGCTCATCTGCGGTTCGGTGCTCACTTTCGAACATCAGGAGAAGGGCGACACAAAATATGCATACGACAAGGTGATAATGCTTGCAGGAGGTGTGGGTTACGGCACCAAGCGCGACTGTCTGAAGAAAGAGCCTCAGAAGGGAAACAAGGTAGTGGTGGTCGGTGGCGACAACTACCGCATCGGACTCGGCGGCGGCTCGGTATCGTCGGTGGACACCGGAAGATACAGCAACGGCATCGAGCTCAACGCCGTGCAGCGCGCCAACCCGGAGATGCAGAAGCGCGCATACAACCTCATAAGGGCACTCTGCGAGGAAGACAACAATCCGGTGGTAAGTATCCACGACCACGGTTCGGCAGGTCATGTAAACTGCTTGTCGGAACTTGTTGAAGAGTGTGGTGGAAAGATTGACATGGCGAAGCTGCCTATTGGCGACAAGACTCTCTCGGCCAAGGAAATCATTGCCAACGAAAGCCAGGAGCGCATGGGACTGCTTATCGACGAACAGCATATCGAACACGTGAGACGCATTGCCGAGCGCGAGCGCGCACCGCTGTATGTGGTGGGCGAGACAACCGGCGACGCTCACTTCTCGTTCGAGCAGGCCGACGGCGTACGCCCATTCGACCTCGACGTGGCACAGATGTTTGGCCACTCGCCGAAGACTGTCATGGTAGACACTACCGTGGAGCGTCATTACAAGGATGTGGAATACGACAGCGGCAAGATTGACGAATATCTCAGCCGTGTGCTCCAACTTGAGGCTGTGGCCTGCAAGGACTGGCTGACCAACAAGGTGGACCGCTCCGTGACAGGTAAGATTGCGCGTCAGCAGTGCCAAGGCCGACTGCAGCTGCCTCTTAGCGACTGTGGCGTCGTTTCCCTCGACTATCGTGGCAAGCAAGGTATAGCCACTGCACTCGGACATGCACCTCAGGCAGGACTCGCCTCGCCCGAAGCCGGTTCGGTGCTCTCTGTTGCTGAGTCGCTCACCAATATCGTGTTCGCCCCTATCGTCAACGGACTCAGCGGAGTAAGCCTTTCCGCCAACTGGATGTGGCCCTGCCGCTCTCAGGAAGGAGAGGACGCCCGCCTCTATAGTGCAGTGAAGGCCCTCAGCGACTTCTGCTGCGCCCTCAATATCAACGTGCCTACAGGAAAAGACTCCCTGTCGATGTCGCAGCAGTATCCTGACGGACAGAAGGTGATAGCACCGGGAACAGTGATAGTAAGCAGCGGCGGACAGGTGACAGACGTGCGCAAGGTCATCGGCCCGGTGATGGTAAACGACAAGAATGCCTCGTTCTATTATATCGACTTCTCGTTCGACGAGCAGCGCCTTGGCGGTTCGGCCTTCGCACAGAGCCTTGGCAAGGTGGGCGACGACGTGCCGACAGTGAAGAATCCCGAATACTTCGCCGACGCGTTCAACGCAGTGCAGGAGATGATCAGCCGCAGGTGTATATACTGCGGTCACGACATCAGCGCCGGAGGTCTTATCACCACACTTCTCGAAATGACATTCGCAAATATTGAAGGCGGTATGCACATCGACCTCAGCGATATATGCAAGGGCGACATCGTGAAGACCCTCTTTGCCGAAAACCCGGGTGTCGTGGTGGAGGTTTCTGCCGAACACGACGAGGAGTTCCGCAACTATATGGACGAGCAGGGCGTGGCATTCGCCAAGATAGGTTATCCTACTCCTCACAAGCGCACCATAAAAGTGGTGGCAGGAGACTGGAGCCACGACTTCGACATAGAGTCACTGCGCGACACATGGTATTCCACTTCATATAAGCTCGACCAGCAGCAGAGCATGAACGGCATGGCAAAGAAACGCTTCACCAACTATAAGAAGCAGCCATTGGAGATGACCATGCGCTCTGACTTCGACGGCTCGTTCGCACAGCTCGGCATCACTCCCAACCGTGAGGGCATGTCGGGAATACGTGCAGCTATCATACGCGAAAAGGGTACCAATGGCGACCGTGAGATGGCATACGCACTCTATCTTGCAGGCTTCGACGTGAAAGACGTGATGATGACCGACCTTATCAGCGGACGCGAGACACTGGAGGACATCAACATGATAGTGTTCTGCGGCGGATTCTCCAACAGCGACGTGCTTGGCTCAGCCAAGGGATGGGCAGGCGCCTTCCTCTACAACCCGAAGGCCAAGGAGGCTCTCGACAAGTTCTATGCCCGTGAGGACACACTCTCGCTCGGTATATGCAATGGCTGCCAGCTTATGGCAGAGCTAAACCTCATCAATCCCGACCATAAGTATCAGACCCACCTGTGCCACAACAACTCGAAGAAGTTTGAGAGCCAGTTCCTTACGCTCAGCATACCACGCAACAACAGCGTGATGCTCCGCTCGCTCAGTGGCTGCAAGCTCGGCGTATGGGTGGCCCACGGCGAAGGTCGCTTCTACCTGCCACAGCCAGAGGACAACTACAACGTGATAGCAAAATACAACTATGCTGAGTATCCTGGCAATCCGAACGGCTCTGACTATACCGTGGCAGGCATCTGCAGCGACGACGGCCGTCACCTGGCAATGATGCCTCACCCCGAGCGCGCCATCTTCCCATGGCAGAGCGGCTGGTATCCGCGTTCACGTCGTCAGGACGACTGCACTCCATGGCTTGAGGCATTTGTCAATGCACGACAGTGGATCGAGGAGAAGTTGAAAGTTGAAAATTGAAAGTTGAAGGTTGAAAGGTTTTGTTTTGGACAGTTTTTATATAACAAGCTTTAAGACATTCTTTAAGATTGGCATATTCACCCTTGGAGGTGGATATGCCATGATTCCAATAATAGAGTCGGAAGTGGTGGAGAAGAAACGGTGGCTCACCAAGGAAGACTTCCTCGACACGGTGGCCATTGCCCAGTCGTCGCCAGGAGTCTTTGCCATCAACCTCAGCGTGTTCATCGGCTACAAGATGAAAAAGGTGAAAGGCGCCATAGTCACAGCTCTCGGCACCGCCCTGCCTTCTTTCCTCATCATCCTTCTCATAGCCATGTTTTTCCGCCATGCCCAAGACAACAGGGTGGTGGAGGCGATGTTTCGCGGAATAAGGCCTGCCGTGGTGGCCCTTATTGCCGTGCCCACATTCAACATGGCCAAAAGCGCGAAGATAGGGTGGAGCAACTGCTGGATACCGATAGCCTGCGCCTTTGCGATATGGGCTCTCGGCGTTTCACCTATTATAATTATAATAATAGCCGCACTCGGTGGCTATCTTTATGGAAAGATAGAAACTAACTGATATGATATTCCTGATATTGTTCGTTACCTTTTTCCAAATAGGGCTGTTTGGCTTTGGCGGCGGCTACGGCATGCTGTCGCTCATACAAGGAGAGGTGGTTCATCACCACCACTGGATGACCACGGCCCAGTTTACCGACATAGTGGCCATCAGCCAGATGACCCCAGGCCCAATAGGCATCAACTCAGCCACTTATTGCGGCTATACAGCCGTTCACAATGCAGGTTACGGCAATATGATGTCAATACTTGGCAGTGCCACCGCCACCTTTGCCCTTGTGCTGCCGTCGTTTATAATAATGATTCTCATCAGCCGCATGTTCTTTAAATACATGAACACACCAGCCGTACAGGCAGTGTTCAGAGGCTTGCGCCCCGCAGTAGTCGGTCTTCTCGGAGCTGCCACCTTGCTGCTTATGACTCCCGAAAACTTCAGTCTTCCGGCCGTCAATCCCTGGCGCTTCTGGATAAGCTGTGGCCTGTTTGTCGCCACATTCATCGGCACCTACTACGTAAAGATCAATCCTATACGCATGATATGCTATTCGGCCTTGGCCGGATTGGTGTTACTGTATTAAAATTATATAAAATTCGCAGAAATAATAGACCTAAATCAAAAAATAAGGTTTAAAGAACAAAAACCAAAGTTTCAAATCAAGAGAAATTAATACTTTTGCACCAATATTTCTTAAAAACTCCGAACAAAGCACTAAAAACGTGTAATGCTAAGATAGAAAAAGAAAAAAACCTATTAGAATATGATTAAACAAAACAAGTTTATTGTGAAGCCTGTTATGCAGTTTGCAGTAGCATTTGCCGCAATGACTTTTGCTCCTTGGGGGGGGCAAAATCTTAGAGCGGAAGTGCTCAATGTACAGCAGTCTACGGCTATCAAGGGTACCGTTGTGGATGAAAACAACGAACCTGTCATTGGTGCTACCGTTCTTGCAGTGGACGGTAAAAACACACAGGGAACAGTTACCGACTTTGACGGTAACTTCAGTATTAATGTTAAACCAGGCCAGAAGATCAAAATCACCTACATCGGCTACGACGAGGCCATCGTCGTGGCAAAACAAGGTATGCGAGTGCAGCTGAAGGTGTCGGCCGGTGTCGAACTTCAGGGTGTGGAAATCGTGGCTTATGGTGTGCAGAAGAAGGTGACCGTGACGGGTGCCATCTCCAGCGTGAAGAGTGAAGACCTGGTGCGCACATCAGTAGGTTCTGTCAACAACGTGCTTGGTGGTCAGCTTTCGGGTGTTACCACAGTGCAGTATTCAGGAGAGCCTGGTTCTGACGCCGCCGAGATTTTCGTGCGTGGTAAAGCTACATGGGGTGACTCTGCTCCTCTCATCCAGGTGGATGGTGTAGAGCGTACGATGGCAGACATCGACCCGAATGAAATCGAGAGTGTTACTGTGCTTAAGGATGCCTCCGCCACAGCCGTGTTCGGTGTGCGCGGTGCTAACGGTGTTGTGCTCATCACCACAAAGCGTGGTGCCGAGGGCAAGGCAAAGATTAGTGTATCTACTTCGTGGACAGCACTTTCTCCGACAAAGATGGTAGAACAGGCCAGCTCTTACGAGTATGCTAACTTCTATAATCAGATGTCGTACAACGACTATCTGCAGAGAGCCAATGTGGCTGTAGCCAATGGCACTTTCGGCAGCGTTGACGCTTATATGGCTGAAAATGCTTTCGCTCCCAGCTTCTCTGATGCTATCATCCAGAAGTTCAAGGATGGTTCTGACCCTATTCGTTTCCCGAATATGAGATGGGCTGATTACATCATGAAGGACATTACGCTCCAGCAGCAGCACAACCTTAATATCTCGGGTGGTACCGATCGCGTGAAATACTTTATTTCAGCTGGTTACTACTCTCAAGATGGTTTGTTCAAGGAGTTTGACCGTGGATATAACTACGGCTATCAGTATCAGCGTTTCAACTATCGTGGTAACCTCGACCTCAAGGCTACGAAGACCACCACACTTTCGTTCAACGTGGCAGGTAATGTGAACGATGCCGACAAACCATACACAGGTCAGGGTTCTGGCGGTATGATCAAGAACATCTATTATGCCACTCCTTTCTCAAGCCCGGGTATCGTTGACGGAAAGATGGTGTATTGTACCACCGACTATACCGACGGTCTTAACCTTCCGTTCCTTGGAGGTTCCGGTATGGCATACTATGGCAATGGTTTTATGCAGACCAACGTCAACAAGTTGCAGATGGACCTCGTTCTTGACCAGAAACTCGACTTCATCACCAAGGGACTCTCGGCAAAGATTAAGGGTTCTTACAACTCTGCCTTTACAGTAAACAAGGAGGGCAACTGCGGTGTTGCTACATACAATCCGCTCGTACAGTACGACGAGGCAGGCAAAGTGATATACAATGCCGATGGTACACCTTATATAGTATATAGACAGAACGGAAACGACACCGACCCCTCTTATGGTTATTCACAGGGCAAGTCACGCGACTGGTATCTTGAGGGAAGCGTTAACTATTCCCGCACATTCGGAAAGCACACCGTAAATGGTCTCTTGCTCTACAACCAGTCGAAGCAGTACTACTACTCTGGTTCATCTTATCCTGATGTACCACGTTCTTACGTTGGACTCGTAGGCCGTGTGACATACGACTATGCCAACAAGTATCTTGCAGAGTTCAATGTCGGATATAATGGTTCGGAGAACTTCGCCCCCGGTCGCCGCTTCGGTACCTTCCCCGCAGGTTCTATCGGATGGATTGCCAGCGAGGAGAAATTCTGGAAGCCAATTTCCAAGGTGGTCAGCTTCTTCAAGTTGCGTGCATCATGGGGTCTCGTAGGTAATGACAAGACCGTCGATGCAATCCGTTTTATGTATCTTGCCGACCCGTATTTCACTGGTTCTTATGGACTTATCACCAACTGCCTTTCAAATGCATTAGACACATATGGTTATCTCTTCGGTAACGCGCAGTCTGGAACAGTGTCAGGTACTTCTGGTATCGCAGGAGCCTACGAGTCGGCCAAGAACAACCCTGATGTCAGTTGGGAGAAGGCATTCAAGCAGGACTACGGATTTGACGTCAACTTCCTTGACGACAAGATCAGGGCAACATTCGACTACTACCGTGAGCACCGTACCGACATTCTTGTTCGCGATTACACCGTTCCTTCCACCATTGGTTTCACAATGCCTTACACCAATGCCGGTGAGACAAAGTCTTGGGGTTGGGAAGTTTCTCTCAGCTACAACGACAAGATTGGCAAGGATTTCCGTTTCTGGAGTAAGCTCAACCTGTCTTACAACCAGAACGAGATTATCGAGATGAAAGAGACTCCTCAGAAGAACGAGTATATGTTCGCCCGTGG
>CALZAP010000071.1 GCA_945614335.1 uncultured Prevotella sp. | reverse complement strand
TTTTACAAATTTTTATCAATTCTTTTCAACATCGGTGTGACACTCTTGAAATATGTTGGGAAGGAGGAGAGCCTCTGTTAGGCTTTAATCGAATAAAATCTCTACTTGATAAAATTAAGACAAGGTCATTGTTGCCACTTGCTTATCATTCCATTATCACTAATGGATATTTGTTTTCAGAAGAAATAGCCAACTATTTCTGCGGTGTGAATTTGAACTTTGCCCAGATTACAATTGATGGAAGAGAGAAAACTCATAATAAAACCAGAGTATTAAAAAGCGGTGCAGACTCATATGAACGTATAATCAGCAACATTGATATGATTACACGGCTAATTCCTGAATGTATGGTGGTAGTACGCACAAATATTCATGAAGGCAACAAGAAAGAATTTGGTTCTATTTACAAGGAATTCAGCAAAAAATGGGAAAACCGAAAGGTAAAGATGTTTCCGGCATTTGTTATGCCTAATGCAAACTGTAAGGTTTCATGCTGCAGTCCTCAGGAAAAGACCGATTTCTTTATCGACTTGAAAAGAACAGAAGGTATCGAAAAGATTAATTTTATTCCAAGGCATCGCATAGGCTCATGTTCAGCCACTTCTGAGAACAGTTATATAATTTCACCTGACGGAGATCTTTTTAAATGCTGGAATGATATCGGAATTAAAGATAGATGCGTAGGAAATGTGTACGAAGGAATAACCAACAACACATTGATAGCCAAATATATGGTCGGTTCTGACAAATACAGTTCTGCTGAGTGCAAAGACTGCTCCCTTTTCCCAATATGTGAAGGAGGTTGCAACAGACGCCGTATGGACAATGTTACACAATCTACGAATTATCCGCTGTGTCCTTTTACACAGAAAGGGATTGAAGATTATCTTTATGAACACTATAAAATCTGTGAAGGCAATAAAACTGATTGAATTCATGCGTGCTGCATCTGGGAAGCACTTTTTCCCGACACTCACGAGAACAAATGTGAGAAGACTTGTCATGTTTGCATGTGTAATATTGGCAGCCTTCAGAGCGTCAGCTAAAGAGGATGTCCGAGGTGTAGTGATTGACGGAGAGACAAACGAGCCTATGTCTGGAGCATCAGTCGTTCTGAAAGGGCAGGACAACAAGATCAAGGAATTCACGTTCACTGACGAGGACGGAAAGTTCTCGATATCAGTCACGTCGTTGGAAGGCCTTCGACTGGAGGTGGGCATGATGAATTTTGAGAAGATTATCATTCCGCTCGACAGTGTCACATTCCCAATTGACGTGAGGTTGACATCTCGAGCAGTAGAGCTGAAGGAAGTTGCCGTGAAAGCCAGCCGCATCAGTCAGCAGGGAGATACGATAAGCTACAACGTCGGTACTTTCGCACAGACACAGGACCGCTCGATAGGAGACGTGTTGAAACGCATGCCGGGAATCGAAATGTCGGAAAACGGCAAGATATCCTATCAGGGAGAAGACATCAACAAGTTCTATATTGAAGGCTCGGATCTGCTTGGAGGCAAATATGGCATAGCAACCAACGGCATCAACCACGACGATGTCGGAGCCGTCGAGGTGATGGAGAACCATCAGCCACTGCAGGTGCTTGCAGGCATTTCGTTTTCAGACAAGGCAGCCATCAACCTCAAACTGAAGGAAAAGGCAAAGGCGACGTGGTCATGTCACGGAGATGTTGGCGGTGGATATTCTACTCAGCCCGAAGGAGCATTGTGGGATGGAGAGCTGTTTGCAATGGCTGTCTATCAGAATCACCAGACAATATCGACGTTCCGCACCAACAACACAGGAGAAAACCTCGCCTCCTCGAACACGGATTTCCTTGCAGGACGACGAAACACTGGCCTTCGCAGGTATGTGGGAATAGGCTTGGCGGAAGAGCCTTCACTTAAAGACAGGCGTACGCTCTTCAACCGCTCGTTTCTTGTCTCTGCCAACAGCCTGTGGAAGATGGGGACAGGAGAGATAAAGTCGAACATCGACTATTCTTTCGACCGGACATCATCAACGGCCACGGGCGTCACCACATATTTTCTGGATGAAGGAAACCGCATCGTCACCGAGAACACTCACGGCATCGACCATGAGCACTTGCTGAGCTGCAAGTTCACCTACGAACAGAACCACAAGAAGTCGTTCGTGAACAACACTCTTCTTGCCGACATCGGCTGGAATGACATATCGCTACAGACGACAGGCACTCTGTCAAACGTGCAGTCGGTCGAACAGCCAGATTACTATGTCAGCAACAAATACAAGCAGATCAGACGTTTTGGAGACAAGCATCTGGTGACGTTCGAAAGCGACAATGAGTGGGAGTCTCTTCCTCAGACGCTTTGCGTCGGCATGAACGGAGTGCAACTGCGCCAGCATGTTTCTGACCATGCCTTCTATACGCATGAGAAAGCTGCCTATGCCTTTGCTTTCAAGGGCATCGCAATAAGCCTCGTGGGAGGCCTCAAGGGCTACATGCGCTCGATGAATAACCAGTTGCCGGAACTTCCACTGGAATTGCCGGGGATAACAGAGAATGCAGTGAACACCAACTATCTCACCCTATATGCTACCCCGAAGCTTGAATACTGGATCAGCAAGGTCAACCTCTCCCTGTCACTTCCATTCAGCTATTCCCGCTATTCCTTCGACAATGTGAGAGCCAACCGTGACGAGGTGTACCTGTCTCCCTCGTTGTCGTTCAACTGGAAACCCAACAGCCGCTTCTCTGGAACTGTACGAGGGAGCATTGGCCGTTCTCCGATGGATCTCAATCATATCCATCCGGGGCTGATAATGACCAATTACCGAACCTTTAAGGCAGGTACTGAGGAATTCTACAATTCCTCGTCAAGACAGGTTTCTGCCAGTTTCCAGTACAGGCATATTGGCAGTGGCATGTTTGCCAACGGAACCATTGCCCAGTCGTGGACACATCTGCCCTATACGATGGCGCAGCAGCTGTATGACGACCTGGTCGTCTATACATATTCCGATGCTGACAATGACGCGCGCAGTATGTTGGCAACGGGAAGCATCGGCAAGACTCTCGACTTCATACATGGAAGCTGCCATGTCAATGGGTCGTTCTCGCGAAGCGAATCCAGCCTCCTGTCACAGTCGCGCTCAGTCAGCTCAGTCAGCGAATCCTGGGGCGTGGGAGGCAAAATCAGCGGCTCGCTGTGCAGCTGGTCGGGGTTCGACTGCTCATTCCGCTATGGCGACAACCGTCTGTCGATGAACGGATCGCATGAATCATGGCTGACGGCAATGTCGGGAGAAGTGAACCTGACGATGACGCCACACAGCAAGCTTGACATGACCATCGGAGGCGAATATTACAACAACGAACTTGCCAGCCACGACTACAAGGATGTGTTCATGCTCGATGCCAAGGCTACTTTCCGGCTGACAAGGCACATCAATCTGACTGCAAATGTCACGAACCTTCTCAACACCCGCACATACAACTGCATGACATATTCGCAGCTAACATCGTTTGAATCTCGGCGACAACTACGCGGACGCCAGTTATTACTATCAATATCATTAAAGAAATGAAAAGATTTATCCAACTGATTTCCCTATGCCTTCTTGCAATGTCATCACAGGCACAGAACAAAGCCGACATTCTTGTCAGCTATGACGCAAACCATCCTAACAAACGCGGCAAGCAGGTGACTTCCAAGATGTCGCTTCTGGCATCTTCTTCGGAGTCAAAGTATTTCAATGAACTCAGCTTATGGGTAGATTCCCTGAAATCCACACCCGAAGGAAAGGCTAATTACATGGAAATCCTCAAGAAGTCATGCATGACAGTAGAACCGGACGGCTCAACTACATGGAATTTGAGCAAAGGTCCGGTGAAGAGGGTCTTCACATACGTTTTCACCAACCTCAATGAAAGGATGCTGACTCTCTATGACCAGTATGGCGAGGATTATGGCTACTATACCGAAAGCCTTGCCGAACAGCAATGGACGATGGTTGGGGACTCTGCCGCAACGATTCTCGGCTATGAGTGCTTGAAGGCTGAGTGTGATTATCACGGACGTCACTGGACAGCATGGTTCACTCCGGAAATTTCTGTTCCGTTTGGTCCTTGGAAGCTGCATGGACTTCCTGGTCTTATCCTTAAGGCCGAGGCCGATGGAAGTTTCTCGTTCCAGGCAACAGGACTTGAAAAGACAAGCCGCCTGATGACTCCGATGTACATGATTAATGACTATGCGAAGGTTGATCGAAAGAAAGCTCTTGAGAGTGCTGAGTATTTCCAAAACAACGAGGAAAGCATCATGAATGCTCAGGGACAGAATGTCAAGATATATTCTATCGACGAGAACGGAAATAAGGTTGCACCACCAAGATATGACGGCCTCAAGCATTGCATTGAGCCTGATTACAAGATGAAGTGAGCAACCATTGCCGATTATTTATCAGCGAAAAGAGCCGACTCTGATGAGAAGATTCCCATTCTGCATGCAGACAGACAGCATGACGTGCGGCATAGCATGCCTCCGGATGATATGCAGGTACCATGGAAGAGAATACAGTCAGGAATATCTCTCCGAAATGTGCAAGGCGACCACCGAAGGAGTTTCCATGCTTGCCCTCAAGGATGCTGCCACACGACTTCACCTCACGACCGCCAGCGGACGCCTGAGCATGGACATGCTGCAGGATGCGGAATTGCCGTGTATCCTTCACTGGAACCAGAACCATTTCGTGGTACTCTACAAGGTAAGCCGTCATGGCAGTGTCTTCCATGTCGCAGACCCCGGCAAGGGGCTCATTGAATACGACGCGAAAGAATTCCGGCGACATTGGGTCAGTACCACAACCGGGGGAGAAGAGAAGGGTATTGCCATGCTTCTGGAGCCTGCAGATGACTTTGGCAAGGGAGATGAAGGTGAGGGGCAATCCGGGCGACGTTCATTCCGTTTCCTGATGCGGTACCTGTCAGGATACAGGAAATATTTTGCCCAGATCATTGCGGGTCTTGCTCTCGGATGCCTGCTACAGCTTATCTTACCATTTCTTACCCAGGCAATCGTTGATATTGGAATCAAGTATAATGATATAGGTTTCATCTGGCTTGTCCTATTGGGAGAACTGCTGATAGTTACTGGACGCACTGCCACTGACTTTATCCGCCGTTGGCTTTTGCTCCACATCTCCATGCGAGTCAACATCTCGTTGGTCAGCGATTTCTTCATCAAGCTGCTCAGGCTGCCGATGTCGTTCTTCGATACGAAACTGATGGGCGATTTGTTACAACGCATAGGAGATCATTCTCGTGTTCAGAAATTCCTTACCAGCCAGTTGCTCGGCATTCTGTTTTCGATGTTGAGTTTTATAGTCTTTGGAATAGTATTACTCATATACAATCGTTTGATATTTGTAATATTCCTTGCAGGAAGTTTGCTCTATGGCGTATGGATAGCCCGTTTCCTTTCCAGACGCAAAGTTATAGATTATGAACTGTTCGAACAACAGGCTATCAACCAGAACAAGACCTACCAGTTCATCACATCGATGCAGGAGATAAAGTTGCAGGATTGTGAACAAAGGCGCCGGTGGGAGTGGGAGGACACTCAAGCCGACCTGTTCAGGGTGCAGATGAAGTCGCTGAAACTGCAGCAGACGCAAGAAGCCGGTTCCATATTCATCAACGAGGTCAAGAACATACTGATAACCGTCTTTGCAGCGACAGCTGTGATAGACGGAGAGATAAGCCTTGGCGCTATGCTTGCCATTCAGTATATTGTGGGTCAGCTCAATTCCCCCGTCGAGCAGCTCATGTCGTTCATCTACTCGTTGCAGGATGTAAAGATCTCGCTTGAACGCATCAACGAGATTCATCAAGGAAAAAACGAGGAAAGCAATGAGAATCAGGTCAAGTCATTTGGTGCTGAGAAGTCAATCTGCATAGAGAATGTTGATTTCAAATACGATACTCATGCCTTGAATAAAACACTCGATGGCGTGTCTTTTGACATCCCTGAGGGGAAGGTTACTGCCATAGTAGGATCATCTGGAAGTGGCAAAACCACACTGATAAAGTTGATGCTCGGATACTATCCCGTCTTGGGCGGCTCTATCTCGATAGCTGGAAGGAACATCCGCGAATACAGCCTCAAATGGTGGCGCAGGCAATGTGGCGTAGTCATGCAGGATGGAGTAATCTTCGCGGAATCCATAGCTCGCAACATCGCTGTAGATGACGGAGATATTGATGAGGAACTGCTTGAACAGGCTGCCCGCATCGCAAACATCCACGACTATGTCTTGTCTCTTCCTCTCCGCTATGATACCAGGATAGGCCGTGACGGCATCGGACTCAGCCAGGGACAGAAGCAGCGCATACTCATAGCCCGTGCCGTCTATAAGAATCCATCTTTCATTTTCCTGGACGAAGCCACAAACGCTCTCGATGCCAAAAATGAGAGGGCGATAGTCGAGAATTTGGATGAGTTCTATAAAGGTCGTACAGTAATAGTGGTGGCGCATCGCTTATCGACAGTTAAGAATGCAGACCAGATAATAGTCATTGATAAAGGCAAGGTAGTAGAAATCGGGAACCATGCTTCTCTTATAGAAAAGAAGGGATCATACTATAACCTGGTAAAGAATCAGCTTGAACTTGGGAACTGAGAACCTTCATATGATTAGAATTGACAAACTATGAACAAAATGAAAAATCAAATGTCCGATGATATTGAACTGCGTTCAGAGAAAGTGCGCGATCTATTAGGCGAAATACCTCCATCTCTTGTGCGATGGGGAACAGTAATAATCGTTGTAATATTTCTGGCATTGATATTGGTAGTCTGTTTTGTTCCTTACCCTCATTCGCAAGGGGAGAGCATACTAAAACATATATTGCAGATTTTATCAACGGAAAGGTCATAAAAATAGTCTGATAAATTACAAAATTCTAAAGAATCTGACAAGACTGTATAACAGTCGCGGATTCGAAAAGCGAAACGAGTAGTTATTTATTAAAT
>CALZAP010000070.1 GCA_945614335.1 uncultured Prevotella sp. | reverse complement strand
TCTCCTATATAACAACAGTTATTTCACGTTTCGCTCTTGGCAGGGCCAAATGGTGAACTGAATGTAGGGATTTTCAGAGGGAAGAAGGTAGAGGGAAGAGGGAAGAAAAATCCCTCTCACCTCTACACATACATCTCATCCACATGCTGCTTCATAAGCTGAAGCTCGTCGCGAATGGCAATAAGCCTTTCAAGCGCCTCAGCCGTCTTGTCAACCCCCTTGCGGTTGGCAGCAAGAATTTTTTTAGCGGCGGCAATCTTAAATCCGCGCACCTTCACCAAGTTGTATATAGCCTTTACCACCTCAATGTCCTTCTCTGAATATTGACGGATGAGCGAAGGACCTGAAGTCTTCGGTTTCAGGGCCGGAATCTCCTTTTCCCAATAACGCAAAGTGCTCTCATTCACGTCAAACATCTTAGCCACTTCGCTTATTGAATAGTACAACTTGAGGTTTTTGTCCAAATTTAATGCCATATTTCGACTATTTTTATAAATACTTTTTTAATTTGCTTGCAAATGTACGAAAAATAAAGTAACTTTGCAACAATTTTCTGAGAAAAATATATTTAGACATAAAAAACAATGATGACAGCTAATGAAATCCGCGATTCGTTCAAGAACTATTTCGAATCGAAAGGACATGCAATCGTGCCGTCGGCTCCTATGGTTATTAAGGACGACCCGACGCTTATGTTCACTAACGCTGGTATGAACCAGTGGAAAGATGTTATACTCGGCACACGTGACCCGGAACCGCGCAGACGTGCCGACTCTCAAAAGTGCCTTCGTGTAAGCGGAAAGCACAACGACCTCGAAGAGGTGGGACACGACACTTACCACCACACCATGTTTGAAATGCTCGGCAACTGGAGCTTCGGCGACTATTTCAAGGAAGGAGCCATCGACATGGCATGGGAATATCTCGTAGACGTGCTGAAACTCGACCCGAAAGACCTTTACGTCACCGTGTTTGAGGGCTCAAAGGAGGAAAACCTCGTGAGAGACGACGAGGCGGCAAGCTATTGGGCAAAACACGTGCCGGCAGACCATATCATCAACGGAAACAAACACGACAACTTCTGGGAAATGGGAGACACGGGACCTTGCGGACCTTGCTCCGAAATACACCTCGACTCGCGTACCGAAGAGGAAAAGGCAAAAGTGCCCGGACGTGAGCTCGTAAACAAGGACGACCCTCAGGTGATTGAGATATGGAACATCGTGTTCATGCAGTTCAACCGCAAGGCTGACGGTTCGCTCGAACCTCTGTCAATGAACGTCATCGACACCGGTATGGGATTCGAACGACTGGTGCGCGCCCTTCAGGGAAAACACTCTAACTACGACACCGACATCTTCCAGCCCATCATCAAGGAGATTTCACGTCTCTCGGGAAAGGAATATGGAAAGACAGAAGAGGTGGACGTGGCTATGCGCGTAGTGGCCGACCACCTGCGTGCAGTATCGTTCTCCATTGCCGACGGACAGCTGCCAAGCAACGCAAAGGCTGGATACGTAATCAGACGCATACTGCGCCGTGCAGTGCGCTACGCTTACACGTTCCTCGGACAGAAAGAGGCGTTCATCTACAAGCTCCTGCCGGTATTCATCGGCGAGATGGGAGGCGCTTATCCGGAACTCGTGGCACAGCGTGAACTCATAGGCCGCGTGATGAAGGAAGAGGAAGACTCGTTCCTGCGCACACTCGACAAGGGCATCAACCTGCTCAACGGCGCTATGGACGAACTGAAGGCTCACGGCGAGAAGGTGCTCGACGGAGCACAGGCTTTCCGCATGTTCGACACATACGGATTCCCACTCGACCTCACAGAACTCATCTGCCGCGAAAACGGATATACCGTTGACGAGGCTGGATTCAACGTGGAGATGGAAAAACAAAAGGCACGCGCACGCAACGCTGCCGCTGTGGAAAACGGCGACTGGGAAGTGCTGCAGGAGGGTGAGCAGAAATTCGTGGGCTATGACTACACTGAATATGAGTGCCACATACTAAGATACAGAAAGGTGACACAAAAGAAGCAGAGCTTCTACGAACTCGTGCTCGACTACACTCCGTTCTACGGCGAGATGGGCGGACAGGTGGGCGACTGCGGTGTAATCTGCAACGAAAACGAAACCATCGAAATCATCGACACCAAGCGAGAGAACAACCAGAACATACACATCGTGAAACAGCTGCCAAAAGACCCGTCGGCAGACTTCATGGCTTGCGTGGACATTGACAAGCGCATAGGCAGCGCTGCAAACCATACTGCGACACACCTTCTTGACTATGCCCTGAAACAGGTGCTCGGCGACCATGTGGAGCAGAAGGGTTCCTACGTGAGCAGCGACACCCTGCGTTTCGACTTCTCACACTTCCAGAAGGTTAGCGACGAGGAGCTGCGACAGGTGGAGCGCATGGTGAACTCTATGATACGCGAGGACATTCCACTCGACGAGCACCGCGACACTCCTATAGAGGAAGCCAAAAAACTCGGTGCAATAGCACTCTTCGGAGAGAAATACGGTGACAAGGTGCGCGTGGTGCGCTTCGGACCTTCTTGTGAGTTCTGCGGCGGTATACACGCTCAGTCCACCGGACGCATCGGCATGTTCAAGATTGTCAGCGAGAGCAGCGTGGCTGCAGGCATTCGCCGTATCGAGGCAAAGACCGGCAAGGAGTGTGAGGAGATGATGTACAACCTGGAGGACGGTCTGAAGGCCATCCGCATGATGTTCAACAACGCCAAAGACCTTCGTGGCGTGATAGAGAAATACATCGAGGAGCACGACTCCATGAAGAAAGACATCGAGGAATTCCGCGCCCAGAACGTGGAGCGCGCCAAGGAGTCGCTGTTGGAGAAGGCACGCGTGGTAAACGGCGTGACTGTGGTTTCGGCCATACTGCCCCTGATGCCTCAGGGCGTGAAAGACCTCGTGTTCAAGATTCGTCAGGCAGTGCCCGAAAACCTGCTCTGCGTCATCGGTAGCATCGATGCAGGAAAGCCAATGCTGAGCGTGATGTTGAGCGACGACATGGTGAAAGACCACGGCATGAACGCCGGACAACTCGTGCGCGAGGCGGCAAAGCTCATACAGGGCGGCGGCGGCGGACAGCCACACTATGCTACAGCCGGCGGTAAGAATGCCGACGGACTAAGCTCTGCTGTGGATTGCGTCATAAGCAAGATTTAGCATATACCACACTCATAACATATCCCTCGTGGAGTTCTGTCTTGAACTCCACTTCGTCTACCGGCGGAAGGTGCAGAACGGTTTTTATATCGCGACGCAGCCCTTCGCCGGTATATTTTAGCAGGGCTTCCTTCATGGTCCATAGCCGGATGAAAGCCTGTGAAGGATTGTCGGATTTCATCACATTTTCATATTCTTCATCATCGAGAGTATAGCGGGCAATGCTTTCCGAGAAGCGGCAGGTTTCTTCTATGTCGATGCCCACGGGAGAGTCGGCCACGACACAAGCCACGGCTTTACGGCAGTGACTCAGGTTGAAGTAAATATCGGGATGTCCTGATATTGAAGGTTTCCCTCCCTCGTCATACTCAAACACGGGAGCCTCAACAATGCCATACAGCTCCTTCAATGCCTTTCTCAGCAGCAGATAGGCAGCCACAGACTGTCGTCGAGGTCCCTCAAGCTTATATCTCAACACCTGTTCGCGCCGCTGTTCCGACAGTAGCGTCATCGCCTCGTCGAGGTCGAAGTCGTTTATGTTATCGTCAATGTATATTATCATATGTTTATTCTACCCTCTTCCCTCTACCTTCTATATTCCTTCCCTTCCTTTGGCCAATTCACGAGATACAGTTTCTCCGTGGCTCGCGTAAAAGCGGTGTAGAGCCAGTGGAGATAGTCGGGAGAAAGCATGTCGTCGGTCATGTAGCCTTGGTCAACATACACATGAGACCACTGGCCACCCTGGGCCTTGTGACATGTCACGGCATAGGCATACTTCACCTGAAGGGCATTGAAATACACATCCTGACGCAACGCCTTGTAACGGTCGGCCTTGAGAGGAATATGCTGGTAGTCGGCCATGACCTGCTGAAACAGATGCTCACTCTGCTCGCGAGTGAGTGACGGCGACTCTGACTGAAGAGAGTCAAGCAGCGTGGTGGCGGTCAACTCCAGGCCGTCGTAGTCGGGAAAGGAAAGAGTGATGTCGGCGAAATGAAAACCATAGAGCTCGCGCAGGTTTCTCACTCTCAACACACGTGCGCGGTCACCGTTGGCAATGAACGGCAGGGGCAGTTTCAGTGTCTCCGCCCAGTAGTAGTTGTTCTTCACCACCATAAGCATGTCACCCTGACTCACGAGTTCCTCACGCCCAAGCACCATGTTGCGTATACCATTATTATATATGTTCGCACGCTTGTTACTACGCGTCACAACAATTGTATCGTCGAGACCCATATTGCCATACGACGACGACAACTGTTCGATGAGCTCGTCGCCACGCAGGTCTACAATGTCGTCAAAACCACTGAAAACCACCTTCGGCATCTCCGTCACCTCGTCGTCTGCAATCATCCTTCTCACCCGTGTGGCGTTAAACAGTATGCCGGAGTCGTGGCTTTGTCGCAACACCTCCTGAAGACTTGCCTCATACACGTCGAGTCCGTAACCCGCCATCACGTCGGCAATGAGGGCCGGGCTCTCCTCCTCACCTACGGGAGGCAGCTGGGCAGTGTCGCCAATGAGCATCAGGCGGCAGTTGCGACCTGAATAGACAAACTGCACGAGGTCGTCGAGCAGACATCCACTGCCAAACGAAGAGTCGCCCATGCCCAGGTTGGATATCATCGAGGCCTCGTCCACTATGAAAAGAGTGTCGGTGGCAAGATTGGCGTTGAGAGTGAATGGAGAAGCCATGTCGGTCATGGTCTTCTGGCGGTAGATCTTTCGGTGGATGGTGAATGCCGCCTGTCCGGCGTTCATGGCAAACACCTTTGCGGCACGCCCCGTAGGAGCCATGAGCACCAACTTCTGTTTCATTTCCACCAATGCCTTTACTATGGCACCGGCAAGTGTGGTCTTTCCAGTACCTGCCGAGCCACGCAATATCATGACCACACGCTCGTTGCGGTCAAGGGCAAAGTCGGCAAACGTCCTTATGGCGCTGGCCTGCTCTGCCGTTGGCGCAAAACCGATGTGTCGGCAAATGGTAGAGAAATAGAAGTCGCTGAGCATCCTAATAAGAAATGATTTCCCTTATTTCAGACAAGCAATCTTCTCTGTCCTCACGTTATCGAGTTTCACCTCAGCCGAGGCAGTGTCAATGTCAACGCCTTTCTGAGTGTAGGAGAAAGTAGAGTTGGATATGCTGATGCCATGTATGCAGTTAAGCCCCTCGATGCCTTTAGCCTTGATGGCCGTAGTGGCTCCATAGCATACCACATTATTTATATATATATCGGTGAATTCCGGTACATATTCAAGTTTTTCGGCCTTTTTCTCCTTTGAGGCATCATGACCTGCCGGACGGTCCACGTAGTCACACTGGAACACTACGGCCTCGTCTGTTATGTCGTTCATCACGATGTCAGAGATATGTATAGCCTCCGTCTTGCCTCCACGACCGATGCCGCTCTTGAAACGAAGGCCTGTGTCTGTGCCTGAGAATCGGCAACGGCGCACCACGATACGCTTCATGCCGGTGATGTCCTCGCTGCCTATCACGAAACCTCCATGGGCATGAAACACCGTGTTGTCCTGTATCATGATGTCCTCGCAGCCGTTCACCAGTGCCGTGGGCTTTGCCTTTCCGCTCTTCATGCAGAGACCGTCATCGCCCGCATCCACTATGGAGTTGATAATGAGCACCTGGTGACAGTCGCTTATGTCTATGGCGTCGCCGTTCTGTGCGTTCCACGGGCAGCGCACTGTTATTCCGTCGATTATCACGTTGCGGGAGTTGCACGGATGAACGTGAAAGCGTGGCGAGTTCTGGAATGTCACACCCTCGATGAGCACGTTCTCACAGTCGGTGAACCTCACCAAGTCCTGACGGCGTTTCTCCTGAGCCTCAGGCGTTTCCTCAATATTTGGGTATCCGGCCTTCACGTCCCAAGGATACCATAGCTGTCCGTTCTGTCGCTCCACACCTCCAATGGCCATAAACCGTTTCCACTCCGTATCGCTCACCTTGCCTCTTTTCACCGGTCGCCACTGTGCACCGTTTCCGTCCACAATGCCTTCACCCGTGATGGCGATATTCTTACGTTTCGACGCCTTGATACCCGGTTCACATCTCGACAACTTTCCTTCCTTGTCGACGAAGAGGCTCTTGTCGGGCGACATCATCACTATGGCGTTACGCTCTATATGGAGGTCGATATTGTCTTTCAACACTATCGGCCCGGTGAGCCACACGCCCTGAGGCACCACAAGCCTTCCCCCACCCTTTTTTGAGAGTACGGAAATAGCCTTACGGAAAGCCTCCGTGTTGAGTGTCACCCCATCGCCCACGCCGCCGAAATCGGTCAACGAGACAGTATTGTCCGGTATGTCAAACTCCACCACCTGCTTGAGTTCCACAGGCATGTTCTCATAATACTTTGCGTAGTCACCGGCATGTGCGGTCAAGGCCATGCACAATACCATAAGGAATGTAGATAGTTGTTTCATAGTTTTAAGTTTTTAATTTTTAAATAAAAAAGACACAGAGTCGCAGGGAAGTAATGATTCTATCAAACGGATCATACAATATCCCTGTGAATCCGTGCCCATATTTTCATTAATCAAATTTCATTGCATTAACCGTAAATGATCTTACCGTTCTCGTCCTCATAAGGAGTGAGATCCTTAGAATACTGGTTCATGGCACGAAGGCTCATGCCCATCGACGAGAATCCACCGTCGTGGAAGAGGTTCTGCATGGTCACCTTGCGTGTGAAGTCGGAGAACATCATCACACAGTAGTTGGCGCAGTCCTCAGCAGAGGCATTGCCAAGTGGCGACATCTTGTTTGAGAAGTCCATGAGGTTCTCCATGT
>CALZAP010000069.1 GCA_945614335.1 uncultured Prevotella sp. | reverse complement strand
TTAGGACGAGAGATTTTCATTCTCTAAAGAGGAGTTCGACTCTCCTAGGGACTACTAAGTAAAAAAAGAATAAATAACAAGATGGCAAATCACAAATCATCAATTAAGAGAATCCGTCAGGACAAGAAGAGGACTCTGCATAACAAGTATTATGCAAAGACGATGCGCAATGCAGTTCGCAAGTTGCGTGCTATCACAGACAAGGAAGAGGCTGTGAAGTTGTATCCGAGTGTACAGAAGATGTTGGACAAGTTGTCTAAGACAAACATCATCCACAAGAACAAGGCAGCGAACATCAAGTCAAGCCTTGCCTTGCACATCAACAAGCTGGGATAAACAAAAAACAACAAGAATACTGAACGGGTTGCTTTCAAAAGAAGGCAACCTGTTTTTGTATGCTGTAACATTAACTCATTTTTATAAAAAAACACCGCAAATATTTCTCTATTTCAGATTTTTATTGTAACTTTGCGCAATAATTTTGACTATCAAGAAAATGGCAGAAGACATTACCAAAGAAAGCAATTATTCAGCGAGTAACATACAGGTGCTCGAGGGACTTGAGGCCGTGCGAAAGCGCCCGGCGATGTATATCGGAGACATTAGCGAGAAGGGTCTGCACCATCTTGTAAATGAAACCGTAGACAACTCTATCGACGAGGCAATGGCCGGATATTGCACACATATCGAAGTGACCATAAACCAAGACGAGTCGATTACCGTACAGGACAACGGACGAGGAATACCCGTAGACGAACACGAGAAGCTGCACAAGTCGGCCTTGGAGGTTGTCATGACTGTGTTGCATGCCGGTGGAAAGTTCGACAAGGGTTCGTACAAGGTCAGCGGCGGATTGCATGGAGTAGGCGTAAGTTGTGTTAACGCTCTCTCTACACACATGATGTCGCAGGTGTTCCGTGACGGAAAAATATACCAGCAGGAATACGAGAAGGGAAAACCACTGTATCCTGTGAAGGTAGTGGGAGAGACTGAACTCAGGGGCACAAGGCAGCAGTTCTGGCCAGACCCCACAGTGTTCACCACCACAATATACAAATACGACATCATAGCAAAGCGTATGCGCGAGCTGGCATATCTGAACGCCGGCATAACTATCACGCTGACCGACCTGCGACCCGACGAGGAAGGCAAGACAAGGCAGGAGGTGTTCCATGCCAAGGACGGACTGAAGGAGTTTGTGCGCTATGTAGACCGTCACCGCACCCACCTCTTCGACGATGTCATATATCTCAAGACAGAGAAACAGGGCGTGCCCATCGAAGTGGCTGTGATGTACAATACCGACTACAGTGAGAATATCCACTCATACGTAAACAACATCAACACCATCGAAGGCGGTACTCACCTCGTGGGCTTCCGTATGGCACTCACCCGTACATTGAAGAAATATGCCGATGCCGATCCCGTTATATCTAAGCAGATAGAGAAGGCAAAAATAGAAATTGCGGGAGAAGACTTCCGCGAAGGACTCACAGCGGTGATATCCATCAAGGTGGCTGAGCCGCAATTTGAGGGTCAGACAAAGACAAAACTCGGTAACTCTGAGGTGGCAGGAGCCGTGCAGCAGGCAGTGGGAGAGGCTCTCACATACTATCTCGAAGAGCACCCGAAGGAAGCGAAACAGATTTGCGACAAGGTGATTTTAGCTGCCACCGCGCGTATTGCCGCCCGTAAGGCAAGGGAAAGCGTGCAGAGAAAGAACCCAATGACTGGAGGCGGACTGCCGGGAAAACTTGCTGACTGCTCAAACAAGGACCCCAAAGAATGTGAGATATTCCTTGTGGAGGGAGACTCTGCCGGTGGTTCTGCCAAGCAGGGACGCGACCGCTACACACAGGCTATACTGCCTCTGCGCGGAAAAATTCTCAACGTGGAGAAGGTGATGTGGCACAAGGTGTTTGAAAGTGAGTCGGTGATGAACATCATACAGAGCATTGGCGTAAGGTTTGGTGTTGAAGGTGAAGGCGACAAGGAAGCCAACATCGACAAGCTGCGCTACGACAAGATTATCATCATGACCGACGCCGACGTCGATGGCTCACACATCGACACGCTCATCATGACGCTCTTTTACCGCTTCATGCCAAAAATCATACAAGAGGGACATTTGTATATCGCCACACCTCCGCTCTACCTCTGCACATACAAGAACCAGGCAAAGGAATATTGCTATACCGACCAGCAGCGTCAGGCATTCCTCGACAAGTGGGGTAACGGTGTGGAGGACGGCAAGACCATTCACACCCAGCGATACAAAGGTCTTGGTGAGATGAATCCCGAGCAACTATGGGAAACCACAATGAATCCACAGACACGACTCCTCAAGCAGGTGACCATAGAAAATGCCGCAGAAGCAGACGAGATATTCTCCATGCTTATGGGCGACGACGTTGAGCCACGAAGGGAGTTTATAGAGAAGAATGCTACTTACGCTAACATTGATGCGTAAATAATGAGGAGAGAGGAGAGTGGAGTGTGGAGTGAGGAGTGAGAATAGTGAAAGCCTTTCCTTTTCACTCTACCTTCTACCTTCTTCCCTCTTCCTTCTTAAGAAAACATTCTTTCATCCTGAAATACCAACATTTATGAAACAGATTGCATTTCTACTAACATTGCTAATTGGCATGAACGCCACCGCACAAAATATTCCTTTGAAACTTTGGTACAACAGTCCGGCTGAGTATTTTGAAGAGTCGTTGCCTATTGGTAACGGAAAGATGGGGGCACTTATTTATGGTGGTGTCGATGAAAATATCATCTACCTTAACGACATCACGATGTGGACAGGAAAACCCGTAAACAGAAACGATGACGCAGGGGCTTCGAGGTGGATACCGGAAATCAGGAAAGCACTCTTCAATGAAGACTATGCGCTTGCTGACTCATTGCAGCTGAATGTTCAGGGACATAACTCCCAATTCTACCAACCACTGCTCACCATGCTCATAGAAGACCTTAACTGCAGGGCAAACAGGACAGAACCCATAGTTAAGGCCACTGACTACTACCGGGAATTGGACCTTAACCAGGCAGTTTGCCGCGACCGCTATGAAAAAGACGGGGTGACCTATGAGCGTGAATATTTTGCCTCGCATCCCGATCGCCTCATTGCCATTAGACTAAAGTCAAGCGTGCCGGGAAAACTTAATTTCAGAGTGTCGCTCACAGGACAGACTCCTCACAAGGCAAAGGCGTCGTCGCAACAAATCACAGTAACAGGACATGCCACTGGCGACGAGATGCACTCCATACATTTCTGTTCGATATTGAAGGCTGCCGCGGAAGGTGGAAACGTGCATGCTGCTGACTCTACAATTACCATTACCGGTGCCAACACCGCAACACTGTATTTTGTAAACCAAACCAGCTTTAACGGAAGTCGCAACCATCCGGTGAAACAAGGTGCCGACTATCTTGCAAATGCTGCCGACGACGCATGGCATCTCGTGAACTTCACATACGAACAGCTGCGCAACCGCCATCTTGCCGACTACTGTGAGCTGTTTAGCCGCTTCAAACTCAAACTTGGCAACCCTAACTATGACGACAGCCGCACGACAGCACAACAACTGCTCGACTATACCGACAACAAAGGTGGCAACCCCTATCTCGAAACTCTCTATACACAGTATGGCAGATACCTGCTGATATGCAGTTCGCGAACCCCATCTGTTCCTGCCAACCTGCAGGGACTATGGACACCACACCTCTACTCGCCATGGAGAGGCAACTACACAGTGAACATAAACTTGGAGGAAAACTACTGGCCGGCTGAGGTGGCAAACCTGTCGGAGATGACCATGCCGCTCGACGGATTCGTAAAGGCCCTGGCGGAAAACGGGAAATACACAGCTCTGAACTACTATGGAATTACGCAGGGGTGGTGTTCAAGCCACAACAGTGACATCTGGGCAATGACAAACCCCGTGGGAGAGAAAAACGAGAAGCCTGAATGGGCAAACTGGAATATGGGAGGAGCATGGCTTGTAAATGCACTTTGGGATCACTATCAGTATACACAGGACACTGACTACCTCAAGGAAGTGGCATACCCGCTGATGCGCGGAGCCGCGGAGTTCTGCCTTGCGTGGCTCATAGAAAACCCTAAGAAACCGGGAGAACTGATTACGGCTCCGTCGACATCGCCCGAAAATGAATACAAGACCACGGAAGGCTATCATGGAATGACATGTTACGGAGGTACTGCCGACCTTGCCATCATGCGTGAACTGTTTAAGAACACCATCGCTGCGGCACAAGTGCTCGGTATCGATGCCGAATTCAGCAAAAAGATGGAAGAGACCACGGGAAAGCTGCATCCATACACAGTGGGAAGCAGAGGAAATCTTCAAGAATGGTATTATGACTGGGAAGACTGGGACTGGCAGCACCGTCACCAGTCACACCTTATAGGACTATATCCTGGTACCCACATCACCTCCGCAAACCCAGAGTTGATGGCAGCATGCCAGAAGTCGCTTGAGATAAAGGGCGACCACACTACAGGATGGAGTACCGGATGGCGCATAAACCTTTGGGCAAGACTTGGAAAGGCAGACCAGGCATACCACATCTTCCAGAAACTGCTCACCTATGTCAGTCCCGATAACTACAAAGGCGATGACCGCCGACGCTCAGGAGGTACATATCCAAACCTGTTTGATGCACATCCTCCATTCCAGATTGACGGTAACTTTGGAGGCACTGCCGGTGTGTGCGAGATGCTGCTTCAAGGCGACGGCAACTCAATCACCCTGCTACCTGCACTGCCGACGCAGTGGAACGAAGGCGAAGTGAGTGGAATCTGTGCACGTGGAGGTCATGAGATAAGTATGGCTTGGAGTGAAGGTAAGGTCACCAAGCTATCGATAAAGTCGGTTAACGACGGAAAACTTGTAGTGAACTTCAACGGAGTGTCGAAAACCATAAAGACAAAGGGAGGACAGAAGGTAGTAATACTATGATAAGGACTTCTGTCATAGCATTTCTAATATTATTATTTACGGCATCGGCAAGAGCCGCCGGATGGTCACAGCAATGGATCAATACCGGCGACTCTTGCCGAGAGTCGCAAATATGGTTTGTGAAGTCGCTCAATCTTCCAAGGCAAGTGCATAGGGTGTTTATTGACGCCGCAAGCAATGGAAGAATACAAATCTATGCCAATGGTTATAACGTCACGACCAGTGTGCTCGCCCCTTATCGCGATACAGACAAGACGCTGAGAAGTTTGCATTGTGAGGTCACCCCGTTCGTTCAAGACACCGTGTGTAACCTGAAAGTATGGTATTCCCCTTTTCTCAACGACTATCCTGGAAGACAACTCTCCCTAACCTTATATGGCACATACACCGACGGAACCACCTTTGCCCTCACCTGCGATGACTCATGGTCGTGGACTGCAGTAGATGCCACAACATCCATAAACACTGACGAAATAGAGACCATAGGCTCCATAGAGTTGTCGTCGCTCTATACCGACCTGCCCATGCCGCAGCTTCTTCCTGTAAGCATAAGCCATACTTCAGATGCTATTTCCACGTATGAGCCGCAATACATACGACACATACTCCCATGCCAGCTTGTAGACTCCACAGCCACCTCGCTCACCTATCTTGCCCCAAGGCCATTTAAGGGCTGGACAAGAGTTACCATGCGTGGAATGAGACGTGGCGCCATTATTTCAATCGATGGACTTAACCATACGTGTAGCGGAAAAACAGACGAACAGGCTTGCCGCAGGTTTACCATACAACGAGATGCAAAACAGACGGTGAAGATACTGTCTACAGGCGGAATAGACGAGAGCAATATCATGTCGGTGGAAGCCATAGAGATATGGTAAACAGACAATTATTCAACTTTTTCACACATTTCCTTTGCTATCTCTCTTTTTTGTAGTAATTTTGTACGCCAAAAGCAAAAAGCTCACAAATAGACAATAATAATAAACGAAAAATATAACAATGGAAAAAGTAATCCTTACAGGCGACCGCCCAACCGGAAAGCTCCACTTGGGACACTATGTAGGCTCTCTGCGCCGGAGAGTGGAACTGCAAAACGTAGGCGACTTCAAGAAGATGTTTGTCTTTATGGCTGACGTGCAGGCCCTTACCGACAATGCCGACAACCCTGAGAAAATAAGACAGAACATCATTGAGGTGGCTCTCGACTATCTTGCTGCTGGTCTTGACCCAGAGAAATGCATACTGTTTATCCAGAGCCAAATACCGGAGTTGGCAGAACTCACAACTTATCTCATGAACCTTATCACCGTTAGCCGCGTACAGCGCAACCCAACAGTGAAGACAGAGATAAAAATGCGTAATTTCGAGGCAAACATACCACTCGGATTCTTCTGCTATCCGGTAAGTCAGGCTGCCGACATCACCCTCTTCAAGGCCACTACCGTACCTGCAGGAGAAGACCAGGAACCGATGCTTGAGGTGACAAGAGAACTTGTACGCCGATTCAACCAGACTTATGCCCCTGTGCTTGTAGAACCGGAAATAATGCTTCCAGAGAATGCGACTGCACGCCGACTGCCTGGAACAGACGGAAAGGAAAAGATGAGCAAGAGTCTTGGTAACTGTATCTATCTCAGCGACTCTGCTGCCGACGTATGGAAAAAGGTGAAGAAAATGTCGAACGGAGCACCGCGAATGAGTATGGACGAACCTGGCAACCTTGAGGGAAATGCCGTGTTCACATATCTTGAGGCGTTCAGCACAGAAGAAGACTTCTCGCTCTTCTGGCCAGAATACAAAAACCTGGAAGAACTGAAAGAACACTACACTCGCGGAGGAATAGGCGATGGAACATGCAAGAAGTTCCTTAACGAAGTGCTCAACCGTTTCATGGAACCCATGAGACAGCGTCGCCACGAGTTTGAGCAGGATATACCTGAGATCTACAACATTCTGAAGAAAGGAACAGAGAAAGCACGCGAAACAGCAGCCCAGACAATGGACGAAGTGCGTAGAGCCATGCAGATAGACTACTTTGACGACCTTGCACTCATTAACAGTCAGGCGGAAAAGTACAGAAGCAAATAGACAATTTCCCTTTCCTCCGACAG
>CALZAP010000068.1 GCA_945614335.1 uncultured Prevotella sp. | reverse complement strand
ACACCGAGTCCGGCGGTGGCGAGCACTGTACTTCCGTCGCTTAGCTTGATGCTCTTGTTTATCTTCACTCCGGCGTAGAGTTTCGGATTGTCTGACGGTGTCTTCACGATTTTGTATCCATCCATGGAGTTGTCTTCCAGTCCGGCGGTGCCGATGGATGTCTCGATGCAAATCTTGCCGCCTTCCTCGCTGATGCCGGTCACTTCGCCGATGAATCCTTTGTTGTCGCGCGAAAAAACGGTGTTGAGCTTCAGTTCGCCGTTGTTTGCCGTGGAGAGGTAGCCGAAGACATTGTAGCCTCCCACCCATATCCGTCCGTTATGGTCTTTGTAGAGGCGTGTGATGCGGAAAATGCCCGGAGCATGTATTACGGTCCACTTCGACTGGTCGTAGCAGAGCAGTCCCTCGAAGTTGGCCACATACACACGGCCGTTGTCGTCACTGAGGATGTCGAAGTTGCGGTTGTGGGCTCCGTAGTCGGCAGTGGTGAAGTTGACAAAGAACGGGTGTCCCACGGCAGCCCTTATTTCGGCGGCAACGAGCGACAGGAGCAATATAATAATGTAATAACGCCTTTTCATAAGCCGATATCAGTCTTTAAGTTTCATTTTCGGAACATTGTCGCCCACGTAGTATGACCACTCGTCGGCGGTGAAGTCTCGTTTGAGGTTGGCGTGAATGGTAGCTGCCATTTCCGACGGCGACACCACTATGCGTGAGACAGCACCCGACTGTGAGCCAACGAAGATGGAATTGGGGTCGGCACTGCAGAGGCAGTAGAGCCACGACGAGTAGTCCCTTAGGGCAACGGCCTCGCTATTGGTGGCATTTGCATCCCAGAGGTTTACCACACGGTCGTAGCTGGCAGAGAAGAGGAAGTCGTCCTTGAAAAGCAGGTCGGTGATGCGTGAGCTGTGTCCGATGAGTTTCCTCATGCTGTTGCCATTGGCGTCGAGCAGGAATATGTCGCCGCTTTCTGTACCCACGGCAGCCCTTTGCTTGGACTTCGACCATGTATATGCCGTTATCTTTCCTTTCACCCTGACGTCCTCGGCAGTGAGCCTTCCTTCGGCATCCACTTTCCATTCTCCTGAGTTTTCGCCGAAGAGCAATACGCTTCCGTCGCGATTGCCGATGGCGGTGACTGTCTGTGGCACATCCACGGTTTTCACGATCTGTCGTTTCACAGTGTCGAAGAAATAGAGTCTCGACTTTGCCACGAGGAGAAGTTGCCTGGAAGAGATGCGGCAGATATGTGTCCAATCTGTCTTTTCAGGCAGGATGATGGGCTGGGCCACATGTCCGTTGGCCACAGATTGCAGCTTTCCGTTATAGCTCAGGGCGTAGATCACGCCGTCGCCGTCGGTGCAGACATCTCGATAGCTGCAGCTGTTGTCGCTTGCCAAGAGTTGTTTTTCCCATTTTCCCGACTGTTGTTTCCACCTTGTTATTTCTCCGTATCGGCTTACTGACACGAAATGTCCTTTATTGTCGAGAGGTATGATTTTCGACACTCCGCCCTTGTGGATAATGTTTGAAGAGAAACTTCCACTATTTTGGCTTAACGACTTGAAAATAACAGGAATATTAACATTTCCCTTATAACTTGAAGTAAACTTCCAAGCTGCATAGGCAAGAAGAGCCGAGGCATCTTTGTTTCCTGCGAGATACTGTGTGGAGGAGAGAGAGGCGAGCGAACGGCCAAGGGCGATGTAGCTAAGAGTGTCGGCCACATTACGTGCATGTTCGGCTTTGAGCTGCTGTGTCACGGCGAGCTCTTTTTGCTGTTCGGCCATGTTTCTTGCCTCCACCACATTACGTGCGAACTCCTCGGCCTTTCGCTGTTCGCTTTCAGCCTTGGAGCGCATTTCGTCGGCCACCCGCATTTGGAATAGGGCTTCCTCTCGGCGCTTGTCGGAGATGTCCATCTGCTGATAGGCTATATCTTCCATTTGCTTGCTAATTCTTTCCACTACAAAAGAATTACCGTCTCTTTGCTCATACTTCAAAATATTGGCACGAAGCTCGCTGATGTCGGCCTTGAGCTGCTGTTTGTCGCGATATAGCCCGTATGCCACTCCCGCCAGTGCGACAGTGGACAAGCCGAAAATGTACGTTATAGCCTTATTGTATCTCACGATTGTAGAATATATTATCAAGTTATACTTACTTCAGGAGTTCATTTCATCCTCTTCATTGCCATCACGGTGATGTCGTCGCTTTGCGGCTCATAGCCGGCAAAGATAGAGACGTCGGTAAGGATGGCTTGGCAGATTTCCTCGCTTCCTGTAGGCCCTACCCGTCTGAGGGTGTTTTCCAGGCCCGACTCGTCGAACATCTGGCCAGAAGTGTTGAAGGCCTCGGTCACTCCGTCGGTAAAGAGCACGAGAGACTCGCCCACTTCCAGTTTAATCTCGTTTTGAGTGAAGTCCATGTTCTCAAACATACCTGCCACAATATCGGAACTCATGGGCAGAGCCTCTATCGAACCATTGGCATGAACGATGTATGGAGGGTTATGGCCGGCATTGGTATATTCTATCGTACCGGTCTGTAAGTTGTATATGCCATAGAAGACAGTGACGAACATTGAGTCGACACTCTCGTTGCAGAGCATGTTGTTGACACAGTCGAGACACTCCTTGGTGGATATTCCCCTCATGCCAGTGGCACGCAAAAGGGTACGGCTGACAGCCATGAAGATGGATGCCGGCACTCCCTTGCCGGAGACGTCGGCAATGACAAAGCCCACACGGTTTTCGTCGATACGGAAAAAGTCAAAGAAGTCGCCGCCCACTTCCTTTGCCGGTGTCATGGTGGCAAAGAGGTCCACCTTGTCGGCTATGTCGGGCATTGGCGGGAAACGACGCGGCAGAATGGCCTGCTGTATCTCGCCAGCCACCGCGAGGTCGCTCTTGATGGACTCGAGCTGGTTATGTTCCTGCTGCGACTTTCTCACAAAGTCAATTTCCTCGATGGCCTTTTCTATGGTGCGTGACAGGTCGTCGAGGTCTATTGGTTTTGTGGCGAAGTCGAAGGCACCATTGTTCATGGCCGAACGGATGTTTCCCATATCACCGTAAGCAGACACCATGATACATTTCAAAGCCGGATTGCGCATCTCGTTGATTTTGGTGAGAAGCGTCAGTCCGTCCATCTCAGGCATGTTGATGTCGCTGAGAATGATGTCGAAATCTTTCTTTTCGAGCACTAACCTGAGAGCTTCCAGGCCGTTGTGTGCGAATGTGAACTCATACTCTCCCTTGCGGATTTTTCTTCTGAAGTATTGTGTGAGCAATATCTCCAGGTCAAGTTCGTCGTCTACGCTCAATATTTTTATTGCCATATTGGATAATTGTATAATAATCGTTAATTAACGACTGCAAAGATAGTAACTTTATTGATAACTGCAAAGGAAAATCGGTAAAAATTCATATAATTCATAAAAAAAGTGCCTTGTTTTGTGAAAACAAGACACGATTTTTTTTATTTTAAGTTGACAACTAAACAACTTTACTCTTCCAATGGCACTGCGAAATAGGCTTTGCGGCCTGTAGGATAAATACCTTGGATGTAGAGCACTGGTTCCTTGCTTGTGGATGCTTCTTTCACAACGCGCTGCAAGTCGTCGATGGTCTTTATGCTCTCGTCGTTGACTCTCTGGATGATGAATCCACGGCTGATGCCAGCATCAGACATCTTTCCCTTGTTCACCTTTGTCACCTCAAGTCCGTAGGAGATGTTAAGCTGAGTCTTCACTTCCTTGCTTATCTCGCGGAAATTGGCGCCAAGCACGTCGAGGTCGGCATGCTTCACCACCTTGGTGTTGCCTTGCTCGTTTTTCAGGGTGATGGTCTGAGTCTGCTTCTTCTTGTCGCGCATGAAAGTGAGCGAAACCTTATCGCCCGGACGCTTCTTGGCAAGTATCTCCTGAAGCTCTGCCATGCGAGTCACCTTCTGTCCGTCAACAGCCACTATCACGTCGCCCTTCTTCATTCCGGCATCGGCAGCGGCTCCATCGTCGGTCACTTTGTCGATGTACACACCTTCCATGGTGCCGAAGTCCACTTCCTTGCCTTCTTCCTTCTGCATGTCAACAAAGTTCTTCACGTCGCCACCCTGAATGCCGATGACGGCACGCTGAACGGTGCCATACTGCTTAAGGTCGGCCACCACCTTATTCATAATGGTTGTAGGGATGGCGAAACCATATCCGGTATATGAGCCTGTCTGTGAATACATTGCGGCGTTGATGCCCACCAGCTCTCCCTTCACGTTAACGAGCGCACCGCCTGAGTTTCCGCGGTTGATGGCAGCGTCGGTCTGTATGAACGCCTCGACGCCGTTGGCACCAAGCGAGCGGGCCTTGGCGCTCACGATACCTGCGGTGACGGTGTTGTTAAGTCCGAGTGGGTTGCCCACTGCCAGTACCCATTCGCCCACCTTTATGTCCTCACTGTTTGCGATGGCGATGGCAGGAAGGTTCTTTCCGTCGATCTTGATGAGGGCGAGGTCGGTGTTTTTGTCGGCACCTATGATGCGTGCCGAGTACTCCTTGTTGTCGTTGAGAGTAACGGTGAGCTCGTCGGCACCTTCAACCACATGGTTGTTTGTCACGATATAACCGTCGGCAGAGATAATCACTCCCGAACCTGTAGCCTCACGCTTAGGAGTCTGTACCTGGCGTTTCTGTGTGCCGCCATTTCCCCTTCCACCGAAGAATCCGCCAAACGGGTCGGAGAAAAAGTCGCTGAACGGGTCGCTCTGCACGTCAACGGTCTTTATCTTCGAGTTCTGCACAAATTTGATGTGAACAACAGAAGGTAGAGCCTTTTCGGCTGCATAAGTTAAGTCTACTGGCTGTCCTACAGCGATAGGAGCGGCTTCTGCCTTGTTGAAAGCTGCCACCGAAAAAGCGATGGCCACCAAGCTTAGAGCTGGTAAGATAAAATTCCAAATCTTTTTCATTATCATTAATTATTTTACTTAAAACTATTTCACGTTTTTGTTTTCTGGGTGCAAAGATATGCGCAAAAAGTGTTAATTGGGCATTTTCGCCCAATCATTTGTCGCAATTTAACAGTTCGATATTTGCAGTTAACGGCTATTTGCGGTTATACATATAACATGAAATAAAAATTAACTTAATAATTAACGGTGTTTTACTTGTCAACTAATAAACGATATGTCTTTTTTCCTTTTACATAATATTGCCAAAGGATGGAGATGCCTATACGTTCGGGTACAACGTCCACTTTTGCAGTGCGCTGGATAGTCTCACGGTCACGGATGAAGTCGTGCTTCCATGCCTTGAAAGCCTTGCGAGCCTTTATCACAGCCTTGAAGTCGCCAAGGCTGCGCCCTAAGACAAGCATCTGGAAGGCTGCAAGCCAATCGAGCAACATGCGCATTCTCATCACCTTCCGCAGTTCACTGTCGGGAAGGTTTTTGTAAAGCATGGTAAGATTGTTGCGGAAGTTGAGGAATGTCTTCATGGGATTGCCCTTGGGAAGTGTGCCGCCGCCAAGATGATACACAGCACTCTCGGGAATGCAGTATACCTCGCGTCCGAGAAGACGTAGGCGCCAACAAAGGTCGATTTCTTCGTTGTGGGCGAAGAAACGACCATCGAGGCCACCGGCTGTCCAGTAGTCGGAACTGCGAATCATCATGCAGGCTCCTGTAGCCCAAAGGATGGGCATGGCGGTATCGTACTGTCCTTCGTCGCGCTCAACGGTGTTGAACACACGTCCACGGCAAAACGGATAGCCATAAACGTCGATGAAACCGCCACAAGCGCCAGCATACTCAAAGGAATCGTTGTCGGTCATCGACAATAGCTTTGGCTGGCACGCCGCCACATCTTGATGAGTGTCCATAAACTCCACCAACGGCTGAAGCCAATGATGAGTCACCTTAACGTCGGAGTTGAGCAGCACATAGAAATCTCCCTCTATTTGCGATAGTGCCTGATTGTAGCCTTCGGCAAATCCCCAGTTTTTCTCCAGTACTATCACTTTCACTTGTGGAAATTCGGCGCGGAGCATTTCCACGGAATCGTCGGAGGAGGCATTGTCGGCTACATATACCACGGCTTGGTCGACGACGGAGTATGTGACGACATCCATAAGGTATCGTCTCATCATGTCCACTCCGTTCCAATTCAGTATTACTATGGCTATTTTGTCCATCTCGTTATTATTGTATTATCCCCATCAGTGCAGTCTTGTCGTGGTTGAAGTCGCCAAGACATACTTCGATAATCTTATTGTCGTATTCGGGTTTTGACTCCGCCGGTGGCAGTTCCACCCTTATGTAGTTTTCCGTAAAGCCATGCATGGCCTTTCCCCTTGGAGCTTTCTCGAACAGCACTTTTGCGGTTTGTCCGATATGGCGGCTGTAGAATGCCTGCGTTTTCGTGTCGGAGAGTGCCAAGAGGCGGTTGCTGCGCTCCTTCTTTGTGCGCTCGTCCACCTTATAGTCTATTTTCAAGGCTGCAGTTCCAGGACGTTCGGAATAAGGGAACACATGCAACTGAGTCACGTCGAGCGAGTCGAGAAACGAGTATGTCTCTTCAAAACACTCCGGAGTCTCACCACGACATCCCACCATCACGTCGACACCGATGAAAGCGTCGGGCATGACAGTCTTTATACGACGTATCTTGTCGGCAAAGAGCCGTGTGTCGTAGTGGCGGTGCATGAGTTTCAGCACCGTGTCGCTGCCGCTCTGAAGCGGGATATGGAAATGAGGCATGAAAGCACGGCTTTGGGCGCAATAGCCGATGAGTTCGTCGGAAGCGAGGTCAGGCTCCAGGCTGCTGATGCGGAAGCGTTCTATTCCTTCCACTTCGTCGAGGCGCTTTACGAGGTCGAGGAACGACTCACCTGTTGTCTTGCCGAAATCGCCTATGTTCACACCTGTAAGCACTATCTCGCGTCCGCCTTCGGCAGCAGCTTCGCGAGCCTGTTTCACGAGCGAGTCGATGGTGGGGTTTCGGCTGAATCCACGGGCGAATGGTATGGTGCAATAGGTGCAGAAATAGTCACATCCGTCCTGTACCTTCAGGAAGTAGCGTGTACGGTTGCCTCTTGAACAACTTGGCGCGAAGGTCTTTATGTCCTTTGTCTTCACCGAGTAGTGCTCATGAAGATGTGTCTCGCGTGTTTCTCC
>CALZAP010000067.1 GCA_945614335.1 uncultured Prevotella sp. | reverse complement strand
AACGACAATAAGTCTTAAAGCGTTGATGAGCAAAACATGACACTTTTCTACCCCTTCGGAGAAGTATGTAATTGCTAATTTGCTATTTTACTTATAATAGTAAAATAGCAAAATTAGCATTCATCTCCGAACAAAAGCTCATATCGCAAAAAAATCATGACATATAGTTATTTTCTCGAAAAAAGCAGTAACTTTGCAACGTTAAGATAAGCAGACGGCAAAAGTTCTCCCACGAGGAAAATTTTCACATTCCACGAGAGAAATATTTTTCTCCCACGAGAGAAATTCGCCAAGTCCGCGAACCATTTCAAATTGAGGAACCTGAGTTATAATATCTCAGGAAAGATATTCTGTCTTGTCGTCGATGCCGGCATCGTGGAGAGCTTCTTTTCTTTCTACACAAGTGCCGCATGTTCCGCAATGCACTGCCCCGCCTTTATAGCACGACCATGTTTCTGAATAGTCTATTCCTAACACCGCGCCACGACGTGCTATGTCGGTTTTTGAAATGTTGGTGTATGGGGCAACAACTTCTACATTAATGTATGTGCCGCTCACTGCTGCCTTGTTGATGGCAGAGATAAAGTCGGGACGGCAGTCGGGATAGATGGCGTGGTCGCCCCCATGATTGGCTATGAGCACCTTTTTGAGTCCGTTGCTCTCGGCAATGCCTATTGCGACAGACAACATTATGCCGTTACGAAACGGCACCACTGTAGATTTCATGTTCTCATCGGTGTAATGTCCGTCAGGTATGGCCTCAGCCCCTTCAAGCAACGAACTTGTGAAATACTTGTGCATGAAGTCAAGCGGGATGACGACGTGGGGTATGCCGAGCCGCTGACAATGAAGCTGGGCGTATGGTATCTCGCATTGATTATGATTGCTTCCGTAGTCAAAAGTCAAGGCGAGGGCTATGCTGTCTTTTCTGTCGTAAAGCAGGGTGATGCTGTCCATCCCCCCGCTTACGATAATCAAACTGTCCTTAGTCATTTATTTCACTGCTATCATTTCAATTTCCACGAGAGCGCCCTTTGGCAGGTCACGTACTGCAAATGCCGAACGAGCTGGATAAGGAGCGGCAAAGAAGCTTGCATACACCTCGTTCATGGCTGCAAAATCTGCAATATCTGCGAGAAGGACTGTTGTCTTCACAACCTTGCTAAGGTCTGAACCAGCCTCTTTGAGAATAGCTTGCGCGTTGAGTAACGACTGGCGTGTCTGTTCTTTTATGCCACCTTCAGGAAATGCTCCTGTAGCGGGATCGATAGGAAGCTGACCTGACGCGTAGATGAAACCGTTGGCTTCGATGGCCTGGCTATAAGGTCCGATAGCTGCAGGCGCATTGTTTGTACTAATTGCTTTCATAGTGTTTTGTAAAAATTATTAATTAAGTAAATGAGATAATAGAACTTTCACTCCGATAAACACGAGGACGATTCCTCCGAACAACTCCGGATTTACCTTACGGCATACCGACGCCCCAAAACGAATGCCGAGCATGTTACCCGCAATACTGAACAAGAAAGAGCCTATGCCTATGGCTGCCAATGGGAACAGCAGCTTCCGGGCTGTGTCATATCCTGTGCACGCCATGGATATTCCAACGGCAAGTGCGTCAATGCTTGTGGCCACAGCAAGGATGAGTTGGGTTTTCAGCGAGTTAGGTATTGCTCCGTTATGTTCTGAGTCACTGTCAATTACAGAATCTCGTATCATCCTTCCTCCCAAGAAGGCCAAGAGACCGAAAGCTATCCAGTGGTCGACAGCCTCAAGATAGTGACTGAACTTACTCGTGCCAAGCCATCCCGCAAAAGGCATCGCCGCCTGAAATGCGCCGAACAACAGGCTCATGCGAATCATCAGGGCTGGCATCCATCGCCGACAAGCCACTCCACAGACAACGGACACTGTGAAGCAGTCCATGGCAAGAGCGGCCGAAAGGAGCATTATGTCAAAAAATGAGAACATATCATTTATTTTCTATTTCTGTTTTATTCAACTATCAGAAGTTAAAGAAGTTAAGGACGTCACCCCCAACCCAAACAAGGCAAAATCGCCTTTCAATGGGTCGTCTGGAAATACCTGACGCATCACGTCTGTCAGCCTGAGCGCCGTGGTCATGGTGGCCGTGGTGGCCTTAAGCAAGCCGAAGCCGACAGACTGGCGCATTACGTGTACGTCCAAGGGCATTATCAACGTTTTCTTGTCAATAAAGCCACTCCACAAACCGAGGTCTACGGGCGAGTGGTCGCGCACCATCCAACGCAAGAACATACACAAGCGCTTGCACGACGACTTTGCGTTCAGCGGCACTATGCCTTTCGACCCTTGGGCACTAAAATATGACGTAAGCGCCACGATGGCCGACAATGTATCGTGAGAATTTCGACGCACGAACTCACCCATTGAACCATATTCGCCTATCATCCGCCTGTAGGTAGAAAGAAAAGCGTTGAACATCTCATTCGTATACAAACGATAGAAACAAGTGTTTTCTTGTGGCACGAGGTCGTTAAACGCTCCTTCAACCACCCATTTGGACACTTCGCCACCCGAATGGTCAAGCAGCCTCTGTATCTTTGGCATAAACTGCTTGCGGCTGCCATAGCTCACGGCTTGAGCTATGAAAGCCATTGCCTCTTGGTTGTCGCTGCCTTTTACCTGGTGCATGAACCAACTCGGGTCGCCTTCGATGAAGTCTTTGTTCTCGAAGCGTTCTGCATACAGTTTCAGACTTTCAATGGTTGTCTGTGGCACTATTATATTCATCTGTTCTTATTGTTTAGAAACCAACGGTGAGTGAACAATATATATACAGCCAAGGAGACTAATACCAAGGCAAGCGATACAGGAAGAACGGATTCCGCAGTTCCATTGAACGCAGAATAACCTATACCGATGCCGAGTGCTATTCCCGCTTCCCAGCCAAGTATGTATGTGCTCTGCGACGTGCCTCTCTGGCAGTGTCGGCTGAGCTTAATGAAAAACAACAGAAACCTCGCTCCTACAACACCTATCCCCATGCCTATCATGGTGGGAGCGGCATAGTTCACTATCAACACGTGACGGGTGATCATCAGCAGCAGCGCCGCTCCAATGAGAATTAGCCCGGTCACCACTTCGCTTTTCAGTTCGGCATTGATAAACACGAAACGCTGGGACAGCAGAGCAAGGAAAAAGCCCACCATCAACATACCGTAAAAAGTATATTCCAGCTCCACAGACATTATCAGTCCTATGGCAGTAGAAATTATTGCGATGTTGACAAACAGCGGAAAGCCGTGAGGAAGGAAGAAACGGTCGAGACTGAACATCGAGACGTTATCTTCTGGTGCCCTGAACGGGAAGTCCACCAGGCAAATGAGAACTACGGCGAGAAGACACAAAGCTACGGAGCAGACCAAGACTCCACCGAAACCGAAATGATGATTTACCAATAGGCCGACAAGTGGTCCGATGGAAATGGCAAAGCGTGCAAACCATGAAGTGCAGTGATTGGCCTCTGTACGCTGAAACGACTCGCTCGTATCCACTATCAGGGTGCTGGAAAGAACCATCTTGGCCAGTCCGAACACCGCACCCAGGAAAAAACGCTGGATGATGATTGCCCATACGTCAACCATCGTGATATGATTGTCGTGAAGGTAGAAAATGACCGAAATGAGCAACGCCATCAGCAATATGGAGCTTACACAAACCAAATTGCGGCGGTAGCGTTGCACCATGTATGAGCAGAAACATCCGAAAAAGAACAAGCCAAAGGCAAACGAACCCATCGACACACCTGTATACCACGATGAGAAATGCTCATACTGCATCAGCCACGAAGGCATCACCGGCACAAGGGCGTATATACTCATCGTGACAAAGAGGTTGGCGAACGATAGCCACCAAAACCCCTTATGCCACAGGGTAATATGTACAGGAGTGTTCTGAGTGTTCATCAATAGGACTCTTTTTCGTTTGGAAAATCACAGTTCTTCACGTCTTCGACATATCTGCCTATGGCCGAAGTCATTATCTCGTTGAGGTTTGCATACCGGCGAAGGAATCGCGGCGAGAACCCGCGTGTCTTCCCAAGCATGTCGTCAACTACGAGTATCTGTCCGTCGGTGCCATTTCCCGCACCGATGCCTATTGTAGGAACGCTGATGGCTTCCGACACTTCGCGTGCAAGTTTTGCCGGCACTTTTTCCAGCACAATGGCAAAGCATCCTGCATCGGCAAGGGCTATTGCGTCGTTCTTCAGTTTCTCCGCCTCAGCCTCGTCCTTTGCCCTCACGGAATAAGTGCCAAACTTGTTGATGCTCTGTGGTGTAAGGCCAAGATGTCCCATAACGGGAATACCAGCGTCGAGTATGCGTCTTACAGTGTCGAGAATCTCTACTCCTCCCTCAAGTTTCAATGCGTCGCAGCCGCTCTCTTTCATTATCTTGATGGCATTTCTCACGCCGTCGACACAGTCAACCTGATAGCTTCCAAATGGCATGTCGCAAACCACGAGAGCCCGTTTTGCGGCACGTGTCACCGACTTTGCGTGATATATCATTTGGTCTACCGTAATAGGGATTGTGGTGGTGTTACCAGCCATCACGTTCGACGCGGAGTCACCCACGAGTATTCCGTCAATGCCGGAGGCGTCGACAATTTGGGCGGTGGTGTAATCATAAGAGGTGAGCATGGAAATCTTCTCACCTTTTTGTTTCATTTCAATAAAACGATGCGTAGTTACTTTGCGCATGTCGCTTGATAAATAACCAGACATAATATTATATTTTTGAAATCAACATTTCACAATCATTTAATCCGAAAGCCTCATAGTCGCCAATCACGACATCAGAATATGGCTCGATGCTTTCCTTACTGTTGGTGGTTGACAGTCCCACCACTTTCATTCCCGCTGCCCTACCCGACTTCAGGCCGTTGAAGCTGTCCTCAAACACGATACACTCTTCTTTCTGAGCGTCAAAGCGTTGTGCAGCCTTTTGATAACAGTCAGGATCAGGTTTGCTACGCTCAAAATCCTCAGAAGTGAGAATGGCGTCGAAAAGCTCTTTAAACCCTTCGCTCTGCTGATAAACCGAATTCATCTTGTCGAGGTTTGAGCTCGTCACCACAGCAGTCTTTATGCCGTTGGAACGCAATTCTTTTACAAATCGAACAAAACCCTTCACATAAATGAAGTTCATTGTCTTTTCAAACTCATTCAAGCGTTCTATGATAAGTGCGTGTTTCGAAGCGAGTTCTCCTCCGAAATAGTTTTCCAATATCTCTGTAAGTGTCTGTCCCTTTATGACATGTTCAAGACCAGGATAGTCAGGACGGAACTCGCGGCTCTGGGCACTCCAAAAACCGGTATACTGTGGTTCTGTGTCAAACACTACCCCATCCAGGTCGAAAAGGGCAGCCTTAAACTGTTTAATTTCCATATCACTGAATTTTTTGGGTGCAAAAGTAACACTTTTTTGTCACTTGGCAAAATCTTTAGCCAAAAATGTCATCTTACAAGCATCTTTATGACTGAATAACAATGCAACACGAGCATCATAAGTAATATATAAGGTGAGAAACGGCTTATTCCGTCGAAAAAGCAATTGAACACCTTTGTCACAGAACTGAACGTTCCCCTCACGATGCCATAAACGACAGACACAAAGGTCACCCAGAGACACAGCAATGGGAAAAAGGCAAAATATAACGGCGAGCCACTCACACTTCCCGTCACACTCAGCAAGAGCGACTCCGGCAAAAAAAGCAACACTGCAATAATGCAAAAAAAGAATATCGACATCACCGCAGCTGTCCGTAAGCCCATTCTCTCACGGTACCTCAGCCTGCTCTTTGCATTTCCGCCCCTAAGGGCACGAAGGGCATCAGACAGGCCACTGCCTTTCAGTCCTCCGTATGTGACGGCAACGAGCAAGACTGCCACAAGCCAATCTGAGGCCACCGCCGACATCATATTCCTGAACATCCAACGGACGCTCTCACCGAGAAACGGGTTGTTAAACCTGCCTAAGGGGTCTACAGAACCTGATATCCAAGCTATTACAACGACCGCTATCTCCAAGAGCACGACTCCAAGACATAGTCGTGCGACAACCTTATTTTTCATCAGGATGAAGGTTTTCTATGTCGATAATGTTCAGTTCCAACGCCCTGACTGCAAGTCGGGTGGCGTTTACGCTCATACAACCATTACCTTCAGGAAAGAGTTTCTGAACCAGTTCATTCTGTCTTTTTTCAAGACTTTTCACACCAAACGGCATTCCTCTTAGCGACGCTATCTGGTCTTTGGTATAACCCAAGGCAAGATGGCGGAGGAAACGCTCGTCGTATTCATCTATCTCGTAGTCAAGAAGAGCCTCCTGTCTTGCGCTCTGTCGGCTCACTGTCTTTTTGAACACATCTACAATTCGTTTTAGTATAGGCTCGTTGAAAACCAAGCATTTGCCGCTCATCACGCTGTCCACGTCAGCACGCGTAAGCAGTTCGCCGCTTTTCAATATGATGCCATCGGCACCAGCGTCGAGCACGTCCACCCAAAGTTTCTCATTCAGAATCTCGCCTGTGAAAATCAGCACCTTCACGTCCTTGTAAGCCTCTTTTGTATGTCGGCAAATTTCAACACCCACTGTCGTCGAGCCTCCCAAGCCAAGGTCGAGCAACACCAAGTCGGGCAGTTGTTGTTTGATCAACCTCCAGTATGAAGTGTCAGAATCAGCCGTACCGATAATTTCAGCTTCAGGAATGTCGTTTCTGATTATTCCCTCGGTGCCTTTCAGTTCCAACGGCACGTCCTCTACAATAATAACCTTAAAATTCCTCATAGATAAATGGAGTTTTTGTTTTATTTTTTTTGTCGGTGGCAAAGGTACGAATAATTATTCTAACTTCCAAAAAAACTAAGCCTCTACTTGCATATAACCCCAAAAGTTTCTTAAATTATCTTTCAATAGCGAGGTAATTAATATTTTTTAGACAGAATAATGCCATTTTTTCCCATTTCTTGGTTAATTTTGCAGCCAAAATGGAAATTTGAAGATAAAATAATAATAGAATCAATAATTATGGCAGAAGCTATTGACATTCGCGAACTGAATATTCGCATTGAACAACAAAGCGCATTTGTAACTAATCTGACCGCTGGTATGGACAAGGTCATCGTTGGTCAGAAAC
>CALZAP010000066.1 GCA_945614335.1 uncultured Prevotella sp. | reverse complement strand
AATAACGTAACACCTAAGTCGCTCGTGCTCTTCGACGAACTCGGACGAGGCACCTCTACCTACGACGGCATATCCATTGCCTGGGCCATAGTGGAATATCTTCATGAGCACCCGAAGGCGCAAGCCCGAACTCTCTTTGCCACACACTACCATGAGCTCAACGAGATGGAAAAAAACTTCAAACGCATAAAGAACTTCAACGTCAGCGTGAAAGAAGTGGAAGGTAAGGTGATTTTCCTCAGAAAACTCATGCCAGGGGGAAGCGAACATTCCTTCGGTATACACGTGGCTGAGATTGCCGGCATGCCGCGTAGCATCGTAAAGCGGGCAAACACCATACTCAAACAACTTGAGGCAGACAACGCTGGAGTGGGAAGCACCGGGGCACAGAAAATTGAAGTGGCTAAAAAACAGGAAGGCATGCAACTCAGTTTCTTCCAGCTCGACGACCCCGTGCTATGCCAGATTCGCGACGAAATACGTGGTCTCGACATCAACAACCTCACACCAGTGGAGGCACTCAACAAGTTAAACGAAATAAAAAGAATACTGAATTGAAAAACAATCACTACACATCCCTCATCAGACTTGGGACACCGGTGGTTATTGGACAGATAGGTAATCTCGTGCTGAATTTCGCGGATACCTTCATGATTGGCCACCATTCTACACTGGAACTGGCGGCGGCAAGCTTCGTAAACAATATCTTCGTGCTTGTCATACTGTTTGCACTCGGCTTCAACTTCGCTCTCACTCCCATCATCGGACCTTTCATAGGACGTGAGGAACACGACAAGGCGGGCGGAGTGATGAAGGCAGCAGCATACGCCAACACCATACTCACCATAGGACTCGTGGTTTCGGCGGTGGTGTTCTATTTCACACTGCCTTTCTTCGGACAACCCGACGAACTGCTGCCTCTGATGAAACCATATCTCCTGGTAAACATCCTGTCTATACCGTTTGCCGTGGCAGGATGCCAGTTCAAACAGTTTTTCGACACCATAGGACGCACAAAGGTGTCGATGTATGTACTTGTATCCGCCAACCTCTTGAATATTGTGGGCAACTACGCCTTCATCTACGGACATTGGGGCTGCCCGGAATTAGGACTTCTCGGAGCAGGACTGTCCACAGCCGTTGCTCGAACTGTCATTGCGCTGTCGTTCCTCGCCATCTACGTCAGAAGCAAGTCGTGTGGCGTGTTCTTCAACGGCACGAAAAAAGCCAAAGGCAGTGAGGTGAAGACTCATTTCAGAAAGATAAACTCACTCGGATGGCTGTCGGCCATACAGTCTACCATTGAGTGTGGAGCCTTCTCGCTCGTGGCTATATTTGTAGGCTGGATAGGCACCAAACCTCTTGCTGCCCACCAGGTTATGATTACTCTTTCGATGTTCTTCTACAATATTTATCTTGGCATAGCCACGGCAGTGAGCATACGCGTGAGCCATTTTGTAGGAATGCAGGAACGGCGGGCCATAATAGAAGTGACAAAGAGCGGTTTCTTCATCATCATCGCCATAGCCACAATCATGGCCATACCGATAGCTCTCTTCCGTCATGACATAGGCTCGGTGTTCAGTTCCGACCCTTTGGTTTGCGAACTCGTTGCAGCCACAGTCATACCGCTCATAGTCTATCAGGTGAGCGACGCCTTCCAGTGTTGCCTTGCCAACGCCCTTCGCGGACTTGGCGAGATGCGGCCAATGATGTGGGCTGCCTTCGTGGCCTATTTCTTGGTTTCACTGCCTCTAAGCTGGTTTCTCGGCATAAAAATGGGCTTTGGCCTCGTGGGTATTTGGAGTTCATTCCCAGTATGCCTCACCGTGGCAGGAGTACTGTATTACATGATATTTGTAAAAAGTCTGAGAGCTAAATAGGTGACATATCACAAAAAAACAGAATAGAACAAAAGTTTTTCAAAATCAATATACGACTTTCGGGGAAATGTTGTACCTTTGCCGAAAAATAAAGCATAAATAATGGTACAGGGACAAGTACAGATAAACAAACAGCAACAAGAGCAGAAACTGACCAACAGCGTAAGCCAGTTACAACTGCTGCAGGCAAAACTCTCTGAACTGCCTTTGACACAACTTGTTGACTACATCAGAACAGAGATGGACGACAATCCGGCTCTGGAAATGATGTTGCCCGACGACCATGTCGACAACCATGAAGACAGCTACGACAACAACGACATCGACAACGACAATGGCAATGCCGAGGACTTCGAGACCGAAAGCGAAAGGGAAGAGCGACAGTCACAGCTCAATGATGCCTTGAACTCTCTCGCACAAGACGACGACGAACTTCCTGTATACACCAGCCAAAACCAATCCGGCGACATGCCTTACGAACAAGGCGAGACCTTCTATGACTCACTGACAATGCAAATGATGGAGACAGAACTGTCGCCAAAGGAAAGACAGATTATGGAATACATCATTGGGTCGCTCGACAGCGACGGATGGCTAAGAAAATCCACTATCGCCATTGCCGACGAACTTACCGTATTCAACGATATAGACGTCAACCAAAGGGAAATAGAAACCGTGTTGAAAAAGCTGCAGGATTTCGACCCTGCCGGCATTGGGGCACGCTCGCTGAAGGAATGTCTCATGCTGCAGATTAAAAGACGGGACGAATCGCTGCTGAAAGAACAAATGATCAAGGTGGTGGACGAATACTTCAATGATTTCACCAAAAACAACTGGAAAAAAATACAGTCCTCTCTTAAACTTAACGACGACGACACTGCAAGGCTAAGACACGAAATGGTTAGGCTTAACCCGAAACCTGGCACTATGACCGGCGGATGGACTGACAACGACGTAAGGCAAATAACACCAGATGTGTATATCGACACCCACGACGATGGCTCTGTCACCTTTGCCCTGAACAATGGTGACATGCCAAACCTTACCATCACACCCTCGTTTCTCGATATAGTACGCCAAAACCAAGGCAACAGCGGAAACATGAGCCGACAGATGCGTGAGGCACTCATATATGCACACAACAAGGTGGGACTGGCACAACGACTCATCGATGCCATAAAAATAAGACGCAACACACTCACACTGGTCGTGAAGGCCATAATACACTGGCAACACGACTACTTCGTGGACGGCGACGACTCGTCGATACGTCCCATGAAACTAAAGGATATAGCCGAGAAAACCAATCTCGACATATCCACCGTGTCGAGGGCATGCAACGGAAAATACGCACAGACAAACTGGGGCATACTGCCTTTCCGCCACTTCTTCTGCGAAAGCTATGTGGCTGAAAACGGTGAGGAACTGTCCAAAAACAATATAAAGAAAACACTACAGGAAATTGTTGACAAAGAAGACAAAAACAACCCGCTAAGCGATGACAGCATTGCTAACATACTGGCAGACAAGGGATTTCCCATTGCCCGCCGCACAGTGGCAAAATATCGCGAACAACTTGGCATTCCTGTGGCGAAGATGAGAAGATGACATACATGAAAATGACCATTTTTATTATTTGAGAAAGATGAAATTCAACAAGAAGATAATTATTGCCTCAAGGGTAGTGAGCATGGTGTTCACACCCTTCTACCTGCCAACGCTCGGACTCCTGGCGCTGTTCTCCTTCAGCTACCTTAGCCTGCTGCCGTTCCAGTACAAGGCGATAGTCGTTGCCATCGTCTATTTCTTCACCATCCTCTTGCCCACACTGCTCATCCACATCTACCGCCGGCACCAACGCTGGAACCTCATTGAGCTTGGACAGCGTGAACGACGCATGGTGCCATACGTGTTGTCTATACTTTGCTATTTCACTTGTGTTTACATCATGCGCTCACTCCACATTCCACACTTCATGTCAAGCATAGTGGTGGCGGCCCTCGGCATACAGATTATTTGTGCCATAGTGAACGGATGGTGGAAAATCAGCACTCACACTGCAGCCATAGGCGGAGTAGTGGGAGCCCTCGTGGCCTTCGCAGCCATCTTCGGCTTCAATCCGCTGCCATGGCTCTGCACAACCATCATACTTGCCGGTATTCTCGGCACCAGCCGCATGATACTGCGCCAGCACAGCCTAAGCGAAGTGGTGGCGGGATTTCTCGTAGGAGTATTCGTAGGATGGATTGTTTTGGTAATATAATTTAAATAAATACAGATATGAAACCAGTAGTAAGCATTATCATGGGCAGCACCAGCGACCTGCCCGTAATGGAAAAAGCATGCAAGTTTCTCGATGAGATGCAGATACCTTTTGAGGTGAACGCTCTCTCGGCTCACCGCACTCCAGACGCGGTGGAACAATTCGCACGTGGTGCAAAGGAACGTGGAATAAAGGTGATAATTGCTGCGGCAGGAATGGCGGCAGCACTACCCGGTGTGATAGCAGCATCCACCACACTGCCTGTCATCGGAGTACCCATCAAGGGAATGCTCGATGGCCTCGACGCAATGCTCAGCATCATTCAGATGCCTCCTGGAATTCCTGTAGCTACAGTAGGAGTGAACGGGGCGCAAAACGCTGCCATTCTCGCTGTGGAGATGATTGCACTGGCCGACAACGAAACGGCTGAGAAACTGGCCGCATACAAGGCTTCGCTGAAAGAAAAGATTGAAAAGGCCAACCGCGACCTTGCAGAGGTGAAATACCAATACAAGACAAACTGATATGGTAGACTTGTTTAACTATAGACGAAGAAACACCTCCATCACTCACGTGGGCGACACTCCCATGGGAGGCGACAATCCTATACGTGTACAGTCGATGACCACAACTGACACCACCGACACCGAAGGCTCTGTGGCTCAGACTAAACGCATCGTAGACGCGGGTGGTGAATACGTAAGGCTTACCACACAAGGCGTGAGAGAGGCTGAAAACCTACGTAACATCAACTCCATGTTGCGCAACTCCGGATATACGGTGCCTCTCGTGGCCGACGTGCATTTCAATCCTAATGTGGCTGACGTGGCTGCACTGTATGCCGAAAAGGTGAGGGTTAACCCCGGAAACTATATTGATCCGGCACGCACATTCAAGCACATAGAATACACCGACGAGGAATATGCCGCCGAACTGCAACGCCTCGAACAGCGTTTCACCACCTTCCTCGACATCTGTCGCCAACATCATACGGCTGTGCGAATAGGTGTAAACCATGGTTCGCTTTCAGACCGTATAATGTCACGATATGGCGACACTCCTGAAGGAATAGTTGAAAGCTGCATGGAGTTTTTGCGCATTTGCAAAAAACAGGACTTCAACGACGTGGTGATTTCAATAAAGGCAAGCAACACGGTGGTGATGGTGCGCTCGGTAAGACTGCTCGTCGACCAAATGGAGAAAGAAGGACTCTGCTATCCGCTTCATCTCGGAGTGACTGAGGCTGGAGAAGGTGAAGACGGAAGAATAAAGAGTGCCGTGGGAATTGGCGCACTGCTCGCCGACGGCATAGGCGACACCATCAGGGTTTCGCTGAGCGAAGAACCCGAGGCTGAAATTCCTGTAGCCTTACACCTTATTAAATATATAAAGGGCAGACAGGGACACACCATGATTCCAGCCACATGTGCCGAAGGCTTCGACTGGCTGCGCCCGGAACGTCGCAAGACTGTTGCCGTTGGCAATGTAGGTGGCGAAAACGTGCCAGTGGTAATAGCTTCGTCAAATGGCAAGGAAAACTGTGAGTTCACTCTTAGTCCCGACTATATTTATGTAGGCAGCGAAATACCAGCCAATAGGGTAGGGGGACAGAAATACATCGTAGACTTCAACGTATGGAAAGGTGAAAAAGACACTTTCCCCATCTTTCCATACAACGCACTGCCATTTGTCTCACAATGCAAGGCTGACGTAAAATTCGTGGTGTTGCCATACGGTACACCATCGGAAGAATACATAGCCTGCCTCAGACATAATCCTCAGGCTGTAGTGGTGAGCATAAGCAACCACCAGAACCGTCTTGGCGAGCAACGCGCTCTGGTTCACGACCTTATGAGCCACGGAATAGAAAATCCTGTAGTTTTCTGTCAGGCATACAGACACAGCCAAGAGGAAAAGAGCGACTTCCAGTTAGAGTCGGCTGCCGACATGGGAGCACTGATGATGGATGGACTGTGCGACGGCATCTGGCTGATGAACGACGGCAGTCTCGCTCTCACAGACATTGTTGACACTTCGTTCGGCATACTCCAGGCCGCCCGCCTTCGTACCACAAAGACAGAGTACATCAGCTGTCCAGGATGTGGACGCACTCTCTACGACCTTCGCTCCACAATAGCCAAGATAAAGGAAGCCACAAGCCACATGAAAGGACTTAAGATAGGCATCATGGGATGTATTGTCAATGGTCCGGGAGAAATGGCAGACGCAGACTACGGATACGTAGGAGCCGGTCGAGGCAAAATCTCTCTCTACCGGAAAAAGGAATGTATAGAGAAAAACATTCCCGAAGAAGAAGCAGTGGAAAGACTGCTGAAGCTGATAGAAGAAGAAGACAGGTTCAGCTATTAATAGGAGGGCGGGTGAGACACCCGCCCTTCTATCTAAAGCCAGTAGATTTCACTTTAATAAAAGGTGAGATAGTTGAACTCATTTACTTCTTTTATTTTTATATACAAAATGCAGCAACGTGAAATTCACCGGCACTGCAACGGCAAATACAAACCATGGAGCTATCACCTTGTCGATGCCAATGGATATGAACGTGTTGAACAGAACCATGTGGATAAGATAGTTCACAAGATGACTGCCACCAAAACCCGCCACGTTTTTCAACGACACACGCGAACGGAAGGTGAAATAGGTGGTCATAAAGAAATTGCATACGAGACTTACCACATATCCCACTGTGTAAGAAAGGTTTAGCCACAGACTACTGTCAGACATCAGTTGTATGAGATAATATACTCCATACTGGATGAGCGTTGCCACTACACCCACTATGCAGAACCTTATAAACTCCTTCCGCTTCTGTCCCCTTTCTACACTTTCGGTTTCTTTCATCGTCCGTTCACCATAATAATCTTGTTTTTCCATATATATGCTCCCGGGCGCAGACCTTTCGTGCTGGTAGCATTCTTTCTTACTGTCACTCCCGAAAGCGTCACAATGTCTGAAGCCTTGGTTTCGTCGCAGCTTACTCCGCCCACCGACGTATCGTCTTTCAGAATAGCCTCAATGGTGGTGGATGTGGCGTTGGTCATGGT
>CALZAP010000065.1 GCA_945614335.1 uncultured Prevotella sp. | reverse complement strand
TCGCCCTTGCCCGCCACCTGCTCAACGAAGCAGGACTGGACGAGGTGTGGCTTATGGTGTCGCCACAAAACCCGCTGAAGCAACAGCAGGGACTGATGGACGAGCACCTGAGGCTCAGACTTGTCCGTGAAGCCCTTAAAGGCGAAGACCGCATCAAGGCTTCAGACTTCGAGTTCACCATGCCCAAGCCTTCATTCACCTACGACACCCTGAAGAGTCTTAAGTCATCATATCCCGACCACCGGTTCACCCTCCTCATAGGAGCTGACAACTGGGAGCACTTTGACCAATGGCGCAACCACGAGGCGATCGTGAGCGACTTCGACATAGTGATATATCCACGTACAGGCTCGCCCGTCGACTCTTCCTCGCTTCCCCCGAGAGTAAGGCTGGTTGACACACCCTTATTTGACGTAAGCAGCACGGAAGTGCGCAACCGGCTGGAACGGGGAGAGGACATCAGCACACTTGTGCCGCCATGCGTACAAGAGGCTCTTGCACCAAAGAGGACGAATTGGATGACATACCTTTGGAACAAGATACTTGCAGCATTGTCAAGGGTGTTCATACCCATACGTCTGAACTTCACGTTCTTCGTATTCATGTTCCTCGTGGGATACACTTGCTGCATGCTTGAAGTGCCCGACATGAAAGGTGCCAAGCCCTACCCTCTCACTTCCATAGAATTGTTTTTCGACCTCTATGCCGTTTGTCTCATTCTCTCGTTCGTGCCTCACAGGATAAGACGTTGGATACGTTCGGCCATATACGTGATACTCTATTCAGTGTCTATAGTGGACATGTACTGTTTTGTGAAGTTCAAGTCCACACTCACGCCCACCATGCTCCTTCTTGTAGGCGAGACCAACAGCAACGAAGCCAAGAACTTCCTCAGCTCATACCTCGACTGGGAAGTGCTCGCCTCGCCCGTGGGCGTACTGCTTGGCATCCTCGTCATCCACATTGCCATTGCCATTTACTCCTCACGCCACAAGGCTCACCCCGCTGTGCGCCACAAGTTGACAGGCCGTTGGGGGCGTATGTACAAGAAACTAAAGCCTTCAGACAGGATAAGGGTGAACATTGGCGCTGCCGCCGGCGGTATTCTCGGAGCCATGTCGCTATGGCTGCTCATCGAAGGCTGGATAGAGACTTCCGACAACAAGCAGGCAACGGCACGCCTTCTTTCTTACGACAACATTGGCGAGGTGGAACATGAACTGACCCGCAAAGACCGCGCCACCCTGTATCTTCCCATCCATCGTCTCGCCTTCAGCATCTACGCCAACGAACTTGCCTCACGCCAGCTCGACCGCCTTGTCGAGGGCATTGAGCAGGTGAAGGTTGACTCTTGCTCATTCCGCAGTCCGCATATCGTCTTCCTGCTTGGAGAGAGTTACAACAAACACCATTCCCAGCTCTATGGCTACGACAAGCCTACCACTCCAAACCAGATGAAACGCCTCAAGGACGGCGAACTGATTCTCTTCGACGATGTGGTGTCATGCTGGAACCTCACGAGTTTTGTGTTCAAGAACATTTTTTCACTGCATGCCGTCGGCGACAGCGGTGAATGGTGTGACTATCCGCTGTTTCCTGAACTGTTTCGCAAGGCTGGTTATAACGTGACGTTCATTACCAACCAGTTTCTGCCACAGGCGAAAGAGGCCGTATACGACTTCAGCGGCGGGTTCTTCCTCAACAACCCAAAGCTCAGCGAGGCACAGTTTGACGTGCGCAACGACAAGCTCCACCGCTTAGATAGCGGAATGATTATAGAATACGACCATCTTAAGGACTCTATCCCGCATAGGCATATCACAGGCGACAACCGCCTGACCATCATCCACTTTATGGGACAGCACACCACATACGGCTACCGATACCCGAAAGAATACAAGCGTTTCCATGCCAAGGACTACTCTTACGACTCTCTAAGCCACAAAAACAAGATGATACTCGCCGACTACGACAACGCCACTCTCTACAACGACCACGTGGTGAACGAGCTTCTGAAGCGATGGGAGAACGAAGAAGTGATTGTAGTGCATACATCAGACCACGGAGAGGAAGCATTTGGCGACGGCAAGCCTATATTCGGACGACTGCACTCGGCAGAAGTGGACTATCGTCTGGCGCACGAGGAGTTTGAAGTGCCATTCTGGATATGGTGCTCGAAGAAATACCGCCGCACGCATCCCGACATCGTAAGACGCATAAAGGCGGCAAGCCACCTGCCGTTCATGACCGACAACATATCCCACCTGCTGCTCTATCTCGCCGGCATCCACTGCAAGGAATACCGAAGCGACTACAACCCGTTGGAAGAGGATTATAATTCCAATAGGCCAAGGGTGTTGAAGGGGAAAGTGGATTATAATGAACTTAAAGGGGATAAGGAGTCCAAAAGTTGAGCTAATGAAAAACTTGAATGTTATTAAAGAAAATCGGAGGTAAGAAAATTGAAGAACAACTCATTGCTATCTAAGGCCGAATGTGACGCCCTGCGAGGCATCGCCATTCTCGGTATAATGCTTCACAACTACTGCCACTGGCTTTGGTTTGCCATCAGGGAAAACGAATACAAGTTTTACATGAGCAGAAGCCAGCAGCTTGCCGACTATTTCGCAGCTGGTACAGACGAGATGCTGCCCGTTCAGCTGTTTTCATATTTCGGCCACTATGGAGTGCCCATCTTCCTCTTCCTCAGCGGTTATGGCCTTACATTGAAATATGAACGCAAAGCAGGCAACCTGTCTCACTCCGTATGGCAATTCACACGATTCCACTACCTTAAGCTCCTGCGGATGATGGTTCCGGGATTTGCCGCATTCATAGTAGTAGACTACCTTACGCGCGGTCCCCGCGGTTATGCCGCCGAAAACGTGCTTGCCCTTTTTGGCATGGTGGCAAACCTGTTGCCCGAGCCTAACGAGGCCATCTGGCCAGGCCCGTACTGGTTTTTCGGTCTTATGATGCAACTCTATCTTGTATATCGCCTGCTGCTCTTCCGCAGGCATTGGGGTTTCACCGTAGGCCTCATCGCCTTATGTTGGTTGGCCCAAGCGATATGTGACCCAGAAAGCACCGACCTGAACTGGTTGCGATATAATTTCATCGGAGGCATACTGCCCTTTGGCGCCGGACTGCTTGCCGCACGCTATCTTCGACTGGAGCATGTCGATGTGCCGCGTTACCATTGGCTGGTGCGCCTCTTGCTTCTCTCGGCAGCCATCGTAGCCGGTTGTTTCTCTTTCCATACATGGCTATGGGTTTCCTTTGCCATCTGTGCGGCTGCTGTTTGTTTAGTGAAGTCGTTGCCAGAGAAAGCACTAAGCCCATTTGTCTGGTTTGGCACTATTTCAGCAGCCATGTTTGTCATCCACCCTGTCTTCCGTAAGATTTTCATTCCCATATCACGCCATGGCGAGGTGTATGACGGTCTGTTGCTCTATTTCATTGCCACCTTGGCCTTCTCTTGGCTCACCAAGCAGGTGATGGACAAGATAGCGCAACCCAAAATGAACAGTCACGAAGAAAAGAAAAGCTGAAGAGAATGACGCAAGACAACAACTCACATAATCAGTGGACACTACAATGGTCGTCGCTCAGCAAGTACAGAAGCGAGCTGATGGGACTTGCCATGCTTTTCATCCTGCTGTTTCATGTAGGCGGACGGCATAACGAGACCCTTGCCTACTGCTTCAGCCGCTGCGGAAACGTGGGAGTCGACATCTTCCTTTTCCTTAGCGGTATCGGGCTATGGTTCGCATGGTCGAAAGGCACATCGCTGAAACAATTCTACTGGCGTCGTTATATAAGGGTCTATCCCGCATGGTTGATAATAGCCTGCCTTTACTTCATACCTTTATATATAAATGGTAAGATGGACTTGGCGGAAACCTGTATGAACATCACTTACTACCACGGATTTTGGACTGTATATAACGAGCTGCATTTCTGGTATATACCTGCAATAATGACACTCTATACGGTGGCTCCAGCCTATATGACACTACTCAACAGGTCGAGGTCATGGTGTTGGCTGCCTGTGGTGTTCATGCTGTTTTGTATAGCCATGCGCTACGACCCGACCCTTTGGACGAGCCTTCGCCACATTGAGATATTCATAAGCCGCATACCTGTTTTCCTCATTGGCATCAACGTAGGGCAATGGGTGAAGGAAAGGCGCGAGGAGAGCCGTGACGCATGGGTGATGGTGGCCTTGTTGCTTGCCCTTAGCGCTTATGTATGCCTTCTGTTTGAAGGAGGTCTGCGAGGTCGCTTCCCTCTGTTTCTTGAACGTATGGCCTACATTCCGCTCTCGATAAGTATTTCGCTTTTGGCTTGCCGAATGTTCGAATACTTTCCCCTTATAGCACGACGCTGCCTTGCCTTCATCGGCACTGTCAGCTTGGAGTTCTATCTCATTCACGTGGAGTTTGTGATGAAGCAGCTGAAGCCACTCTCACTCGGATATTGGCTCACCGCCCTTCTCACCCTTCTCATCACCCTCCCCATCGCCTGGCTTATGCACAAGGGGATTGAGTTAGGAGTTAAGAAGTTAAGGAGTTAAAGACAAATCAACTCCCCAATAATATCTCTCCCAAAAGTGGAATTAAAAATATTGTTTCAAAAGAAATGAATATACTGAAAATATTACGTCCATACCAGTGGGTGAAGAACGTGTTCATCTTCATCCCGTTGTTTTTCGGAGGCAGTTTGTTTGACATGGCAGACTGGACTTCCTCCATAGTGGCTTTCGTCGCTTTCTCCTTTGCGGCTTCTGCCATATACTCTGTTAACGACATTGTTGACGTGGAGGCAGACAGAAGGCATCCGAAAAAAAGCAAGAGACCTATTGCTGCTGGCCTCGTGAGCAAGCGGCAGGCCGCAGTAATGGCCATCTTACTGTCCATTGCGGCTTTGGCGTTACCTTTGCTATTGCTGAGCAACAGCAAGTTGTCGGTTGTCATTGCCGTTTATTTGGTCATGAACCTTTGCTACTGTATTCGTCTGAAGCATTATGCCATTATCGACGTTTGCATAGTGGCAGCAGGATTCGTGCTCCGTATTGTGGCGGGAGGCATTGCCACCGACATCGTGCTGAGCCGGTGGATTGTGATGATGACCTTCCTCCTCACCCTGTTTCTCTCTTTTGCAAAACGACGCGACGACGTGCTGATAATGAATGAAACCGGTATGGCCCCAAGGAAAAACACGTCACGCTACAACCTTACGTTCATCAACCAAGCCATTACAATCACAGGCGGTGTGATGCTTGTGTGCTACATAATGTATACTGTGTCGCCTGAGGTGATGGAGCGTTTCCGTTCACCAAACCTCTACATGACAAGCTTCTTCGTGATTCTCGGTCTGTTGCGGTATATACAGCTAACCGTGGTTGACGAGCGTAGCGGTGAACCTACCCGACTTGTGCTTTCCGACCGCATGATACAATTGATAATAGCAGGATGGCTTTTGTCGTTCGCAATAATCATTTATACGTAACTAAACATGAAAACAATATACGCATTTGATTTCGACGGTACCATTACCAAGAGCGACACGCTGATAGACTTCATCTCGTTCGTATATGGCAAAACGCGCATGTTTTGGGGCTTCCTCCTCAACCTGCCGTGGCTGCTGCTTATGAAACTTGGCATATACGACAACGGCAAGACAAAGCAGAGGGTGTTCGCCCATTTTTTCAAAGGCATGACAATAGAACAGTTCAACAGCCATTGCCAAAGGTTTGCGGAGAACAATGGAGACATCTTTCGTGAGGAGATGAGCGAGTTACTCTCTAAACTAACTGCAGAGCGGGCTGAGACCTACGTTATTAGCGCAAGTATAGTCAATTGGGTGAGACCTTTTTTCAAGTCTGAAGACGTTTGTGTCATAGGAACGGAGGCTGAGGTGATTGAAGGACACCTCACCGGACGTTTCTCCACGCCAAACTGTTACGGAGATGAAAAAGTACGCCGTCTGCTTTCCATCCGCCCAGACTTAGACAATTGTCATTTGGTAGCTTATGGAGACAGCCATGGCGACTTTCAGCTATTGTCAATGGCAGATGAAGCTTATTATAAAGGAGTTAAGGAGTTAAGGAGTTAAGGAGATAAGGAGGTAAGACAAATGTTTAAAGAATTTCTAAAGACATTCCGCGTAAAGCGCGAGGAGATTGTACCATCGCTTGTGGCACTCGCGCTTTTCATCACTGTGAACATAATGGCAGTGAGCAAATATTTCCACGTGTTCAGCCTGACAGGCAAAGCCGTTTGGAAACAATTCGTCTGGAACTTCCAGGTTTCAGGCTTCGACCCTATCACTTATACCGTACTGACAATATGGGACGCCTCTTACGACCCATACCGCCATCCTCTACTGGCCTTCTTCCTTTATCCATTCCATCTGCTGAACGAAGGACTAACTGCCATTACGGGCATGAACCTTGTACAAGTGGTGGTCATGATACCGCTTGTGTTTTTTGCCTACTACAGTTTCATCTTCATCTACCGTATCTGTCGTGAGATAGTTGGCATCAGCCGCATCGACGCCACGTTGCTTGCCTACCTGCTGTTTTCGTTCGCTTACGTCCTGCTCACCTTCGTTGTTCCCGACCATTTCGGTCCTTCCATGTTTATGTTGCTCATGAGCATCTACGTGAGCGGCAAGTGCATGCAGCGTGGACGGAGGCTAAACATCCGCCAGACATGGATGTTGTTTCTCTTCACGGCGGGAACCACGCTTAGCAACGGTATCAAGACCTATATCTACGCCTTGTTTGTCAACGGCCGTCGCCTGTTTCGTGTGAAATACATTCTCCTCGCCATCGTTCTCCCCTGTGCCCTGATGTGGGGCTTCGCCTCTTGGGAGCATGCCACATTCACAGTTCCCCGTGAAGCGAAGGCGAAGGCGAAGATGATTGCAAAAGGAGAAAAGGAAAGGAAGAAAATGCTGGCCGACTTCCGCGATACGACACACATAAAGGACAGTGTGCTGATGATGAAAACCTTCGACCGCAAAATGAGAATAATGAGACACGAGAAATGGCTCGAGAACCAGAAGAAGCCAGGAAATGCCAACAAGGGGAAACCAATGGAGGAGGAAGGTTTTTTGCGCTGGACAGACATAAGCACGCCCCGGTGGGAATCGGCTGTAGAAAACATTTTCGGAGAGTCCATACAGCTTCATCCGCGCTACCTGCTTCACGACA
>CALZAP010000064.1 GCA_945614335.1 uncultured Prevotella sp. | reverse complement strand
ATATATAGTAGATTAATAATATTATATATTATTAATCTACTATCCTTCTATACAGAAACATGGCGGGTAACCGAGGTAACCGGAGTAACCGCAGGTCAGAGTATTACAAAAAAAGACCGCAACACATTGGGATGTTGCGGTCTTTTTTTTCATATTTATGCTGGAATGCTTACTCTTCCGTAGTTGTACATCTTCAGCATATTCACGCAATACTTGTTGAACTTCTTGCTTGCTGTAAGTTTGTTTACTAACTTTTTCATAATGTTACCCTTTCTTTCTTTAATTAAACAATCTTTTTTTCATTCGTTGGATGCAGCTTCACATCCTGTGTGTTATCCTGTTTGTGTTCTTTTGACGCTGCAAAGGTACAACGTTTTTGCTGTGTACGCACACAATTTTGCCTTTATTTCTTGCTTTTTGCCCTTATTTTGACTTAGGTCAACGTGTTTGACGTAGGTCAATCGTTGGTGTGGGTGAGCGTCTGGCGGCCATAGTCGTCAAACGAGTTGCGGTCGGTGAGATATAGCGTTACTGCAAGTGAAACCATTGAGGCAGAGAAGGTTATGATGATAATCATGATTTGGTATTTCACTGCTATTCCAGGGGCAGAACCGCCGAGAATCTGTCCTGTAACGGTGCCGGGGAGCGATACGAGTCCCATTACCGCCATATTGGCTATGCAAGGAGTGAACGACTTTTCGAGAGCCTTGCGTATGAACGGGGTTATGGCTTCCAGATGGGTGGCTCCGTTGCCAAGGAGATAATAGTAGAGCGTGGTCTCGCGGCGCAGGGAGTCGAAATAGGTGGACAGGGCTATTACCGCCACGCTGAGCATGTTGCCCATGAGTATGCCCATGACGGGGATGAAATAGCGGGAGTCGAAGGGATTGGGAAGGCGGAGAACGACGAGGAGGAAAAACAGTCCCACGAGCATCGAGGCAGTGAAGAAGCCGCCTGCCACGGGAAGGAGGGCTGTCTGCCATCTCAGATGTGTGCGGCGTATGGCTGTGGACGCCGCCACCATTACCATCACTGCCACCCATGCAATGTTGATCCAGGCATTGTTCCATGTGAAGAGATACTGGAGGTAGATGCCGATGAGCGACATCTGCACTGTCATCCTCGCCAAGGAGACGAGTGAGCTGCGGATGAGGTTGGTCTTAAACCTGTAGAATGCGTAGAGTGGTGCCGCCACGAGTAGCAGTCCTACCACCATATTAATTATTGTAATGTCCATGTTATTGTTTTGTCGCTATGGAAATCGGGGTTGTGTGTAATGACGATTACGGCAGAGCCTTTCAGGGCGAGCCTGTGGAGGAAGTCAGACACGAGGCGTGTTGACGCCGTGTCGAGGGCCGACGTGGGTTCGTCGACAATGACTATGGGCTTGTTGAGCAGCGCGAGGCTTGCCAGCATCACGCGCTGTCGCTCTCCGCCGCTTATCTCGTTGACGGCCTTGTCGTACAGAGAGCTGTCGAGGGCGAGTTCCTTCCACGGTTCGGTGATGCTCTCACGTGTGGCGGCAATGGAGCCGTTGGCTTGTAGTGTGAATGGCAAGTGGGCCAGTTCGGCCACGGTGTCTACAGGAAACGAAAGGTCTTGTGGCACGTATGCCATGGATTTTCTGAATGTGGGAGCCGAGAGAGGGGTGAGCAGTTCGCCGTTGATGGAAATAAAACCTTTGTCGACAGGATGAAAGCCCATCATGGCCCTTATGAGAGTGGTTTTTCCGCATCCTGAGGGTCCGCAGATGGTGGTTATCTCTCCTTTTTCCGCGCAGAACGAAAGCTGGTCGACGAGTGTCGTTCCGCCCTGGCTGATAGTTACGTTTTTCAATTCGAGCATAATGACGTAATTCTTTTTTTTAGGCGCAAAAGTAGCATTATTATCCCATATATGCAAACGAATGAGGGTGGGAAAATGTTAAAGAATACTTTGTTTTGCGCTTTTCTTCTGCAAACAGTGCTCTAAAAGATAAAAAATGCTTAATTTTGCACTTCGAAAATTCTATTAATAATGTATACGACAGAAATAAACAATTATCTCAGGAAAACAGGTTTCACATCTTTCACTCCGAAAGCTGCTCTTTTTGACATGGACGGCGTGCTGTATGACTCCATGCCCAACCATGCCTACAGCTGGCATAAGTCGATGGCTTCGTTTGGCATAGAGATGAGCGAGGCTGACGCTTACGCTTACGAAGGGATGCGCGGAGTGGAGACAATAAAGAAGATGGTGAAAGAACAGCGCGGGGTGGAGATTTCCGACGAGGAGTCGCAGAGAATGTATGACGAGAAGTCGCGTGTGTTCTCCACAAGACCTAAGGCTCTGATGATGGAAGGTGTGAAGGAACTACAGGAAAAAATGAAGGCCTGTGGAATGAAGATTGTGGTGGTGACTGGTAGCGGACAGAGGTCGCTGCTGGAAAAGTTGGAGCATGACTTCAAGGGACTCATTGAGCCAGGAATGATTGTGTCGAGTTTCGACGTGAAGCGCGGGAAACCGAATCCCGAGCCTTATCTGAAAGGCTTGGCAAAGGCGGGAGTGGAACCTTGGGAGGCAATAGTCGTTGAGAATGCGCCGCTTGGAGTGCGTGCGGCACAGGCAGCCCGTATCTTTACCGTGGCGGTGAATACAGGTCCTCTGCCAAACAAGATGCTTGCCGACGAGGGTGCCGACTTGATTTTCAATCGAATGACCGACTTCAGGGACAGATGGGGCGACTTTCTGTAATCTCCACCACCTCAACCCTTGATTCCACCACACGGAATCTTATGTCGAAACTGTTGTATGGCATGCCGTAGACGCGGTCGGGCGAGGTGTGGTAATGAGGGCGAGGGTCTTGTGACAGCAGCTGGCTGACAACAGACAAGTCGGCTTCCGACAACAGGCTTGTGTCGGCAGAGGTGGAAAAGGTCACTTCGAGAGGTGTCCACTCGTTGGTGGTCACAAAGCCGGCCATGGCATAAGGATGGCTGTCGAATTCAGGCAGATAGGGCTTTATGTCGTACACCGGTGTCCCGTCCATAAGGTCAGCCCCTTCAACCTCGATGCTTAGTCCGGCTTGGCTGTCGGCGTTGATTTTCAGAAGGCGTACCGACGACAGGCCGAGATTGTTTGGACGGAACGGGGAGCGCGTGGCGAACACTCCCTGCCTGACGTTTCCGCCAAGACGTGGAGGCCGCACTGTGGAGTGTTTCCTTGCGTCAACATTTTCAGAGAATCCCCAGATTATCCAAATATAGTCGAAACCGTCAAGACCCCGAAGAGCCTCGGGGTCCTGATATTGTTTTTCGAACACTATCGTTCCGCGCAGGCTGCTTATGATGCCGCTCTGGCGGGGTATGCCGAACTTTGTGGTGAGCGGCGAGCGGAAGTGTGCTATGGGTTGGATATTCATCATGTATTCTGTATTGGTGCCTGTTCTTCGCTGTATTCGTCAATTTTTCCTCCCCAAAGATATTTTTTCGTTTCGCTGACTATCACTCCGCTGAGGAAGAGCAGTGAGAGGAGGTTGGGGATGGCCATGAGGGCGTTCATGCAGTCGGCAATGTTCCACACGAGGGTGAGGTTGACGATGCTGCCGAGGAATACCGAGAGGATATATACAATGCGATAGGTGAGCATCATATTCTTTCCTGAAAGATATTCCACTGCCTTCTCGCCGTAGTAACACCATCCGATGGCAGTGCTGAAGGCGAAAGTGACAACGCCGAAGGCAAGCATCGGAGTGCCTATATATGGTATTTTCGAGAATGCCATCTTGGTGAGAGTGGCTCCGTGGGTGTAGTCGATGTCGGGGTAGGCGAGTATGCTCGACACGATGACGAGTCCGGTCATGGCACAGATGACAACAGTGTCCCAGAACGTGCCGGAAGACGACACCAAGGCCTGTCGCACAGGATTGCGGGTCTGTGCCGCTGCCGCCACGATGGGAGCCGAGCCGAGTCCAGACTCGTTGGAAAACAGTCCGCGGGCGATGCCATAGCGTGCAGCGAGCATCACTCCTGACCCCACGAAACCGCCTCCGGCTGCCTCTGGCGAGAACGCAGAGAGGACGATGAGCTTAAGGGCGGGGAGGAGGAAGGAGGCGTTGATGACGAGTATCACGACGCATCCGATGACATAGAAAAGAGCCATGAACGGCACGAGGAACCCGCATACGCGTGCAATGCTTTTCACTCCGCCGAACACCACGGCGGCAAGCAGGCCGCAGACCACAAGGCCCGTGAGCCATTGCGGCACGCCGTAAGACTCGAAGGTCATGACCGACATGGCGTTTGCCTGCACCGTGCTGCCGATGCCGAAGGAGGCGAGGGCTGTGAAGGCGGCAAAGAGTATGGCGAGCCATTTCCAGCCCAATCCGCGCTCAAGGGCGTACATAGGTCCGCCGAGCATGCGTCCGTCGTCGGTCTTCACGCGGTATTTGATGGCGAGAAGCCCTTCGGAATATTTTGTCGCTATGCCGAACACTCCTGTAAGCCAGCACCACAGCACTGCACCGGGTCCGCCGAGCGACACTGCCGTGGCCACGCCGATGATGTTTCCTGTGCCTATGGTGGCAGCGAGGGCGGTGGCCAGGGAACCGAACTGCGACACGTCGCCAGTGGCACCCGGGTCGCGTGTGACCGACAGCTTTATGGCAGTGAAAATCTTCCGTTGCGGAAACTTCAGCCTGACGGTGAGGAAGAGATGAGTGCCAAGAAGCAGGATCATCATTGGCCAGCCCCAGAGAAAGGAGCTGATGTCTGAGAATAAACTGTTTAGTTGTTCCATTTTTTTTTATTTATTTGTGTTTGTTGTCGTCAAACCGTATCGTGACATTGTTGAATCCCATTGACTTCATGATGTTTCTCATCTGAAGGTCTGCGTTGTTCTGTGCTATTTCAATATTCTTCTTTGTCAGACAGTCAGCCTTCATCTTTCGGTAAGCCTTGGCGCGCATGGCTTTCCGGGCTTCAGGAGTCCACTTGCCCCTTTCGTAGAACGACTTGGTGCGTGTCTCGTCGATGAAGTCTTCGTCGAGCAGTCCTACAGGCGGCAGCGTTACGGCAATGGTGTCGCCCTTCGCCACTATCCAATCCGGTTTTACGCGGTGCATGTCAATACCTAACCGTAGTGTGCCGTAATAGATGCGCACGAGTTGGTCGTCGTAGAATATCCCTCGTCTCACGCTGTCGATCATCACCTCGTGGTTGATGGCGAGAAACTCCCATTGTCCTATGGCCTTGATAGACTTTATCTGTTGTGGAGTGATGTCGATTTTGTCGTCAGACACTATTTCCAATGAAGCCGACTCCACGGTTTTCCCGAGCCATGAGAGAATCATCGCCACAGCCACAATGGCCACAATAGCCACCGTGATTTGGAGCTTGAACCGCGAGAGCAGGGCCAGTATAGTTTTCTTCACGTTCATGATGGTTGAATATTAATCCTTGGTGCTGAGGACTTTCCATTGATAGTCCTTTCTGAATGTAACGGTGATGTCGGTCTCGTCATATCCCATTTTCACTATCATGGGAATGATGAGTTGGGCGGCATTGTCGCGGGCAGTGGAAAAGATGCCGGTCGCGGGAATGGCTTTCACCACAGCCTCGCGCCCCTGTCTCTCGTAGTTGGACAGTTCGGCGTCGGAGAAGCGGCTTCGTGTGATGTCTACATACTCCCGTATCTCCTCGTGGTCAACGCTGCTGCTTGTCACCGCCACCTGAGGGTCAGGCAGGATGACTTCAATCTTGTCGCCTTCGCGCCTAATGTTCTCCTTGCTGAAGTTGGCGAAGTCGATATATGCCTTGAGTTTCACGATTATCGGAATGGCGATTTTTCTGTCGCCGAGAGGCATCTTCACGTCAAACTCATGGTTTAGCAGTTTGCCTTTGAGTCGTTTCTCGTCAGAATGAGTCACTATTTTGTGAATGTCGTATTCCGCCGTGTAGAGTTTCGAGCACCGTTGCAGTTGCATTATGAGCACTGCCGTGGTGTCTACCTTCTCCACCGGCTTTTCCGTGTCCGTTGCCCCTTCCTTGTCTGCGCATGCCGTGCAGGCAGTGAGACAGGCAGAGGCTATGATGATATAAAAGAATTTTCTCATTGTCCTCCCAATCTCTCGAAATAAGTGATGATTTCGTCCCAGGTCTTAAACTCGTCGCTACCCAATCTGATGTTTGTGCCCATGAACTTGTCGTTGTCGTGGGTGGAGATCATATAGTCGCCATAGAGTAGGGCAGTGTTGTTGGCGTATACCACGCGGTTGTATGCCGGTGCGCTGATGGCCTCCTCAATCCAGTCGTGGTCTTCCGCCATGTCTTGTTTCTCGTTGGTGAGGGCCGGGCAAACGAAATACACGTCGTAGTGTTCGAGCAGCATTTCAAAGCATTTGTGCATGCTTGGGCGCACCTGTCCTTGCGGGGCGCGCATGGCGTCGATGGTGATGTAGAGCACCGGTCGCTCGCGTCCTTCCTGCCTGTCGTCTATCCATCGTATCACGGGCACGAGATAGTGTATGGCTATTTTGTCGCTCAGCCGGTGTTCGCCGTGGAAGTGTATGGCTTGCGGATAGTGTTGGCGGTAGAGGTCGAAGGTGTTCACCAATGGGTCTTTGTCGCCAAAGAGTCCCCATACTCTCTGTTGTTCGTCCTTGTCGTCGGCATGTGTGAAACACTGTTCTGTAAGTTCAGCAAACTGTTTTACGAGAGCCTTTGTCACAATAAACTCCTGCACTCCGTCTTGCCTTGGGTTCTGGTAGGTTTGCTTTCCTGTCATTCCATGTTTTCCCATGGTGTCGCCCATTTGGAAAGCCGGATTGATTACGATGCGGTCGAAGCCGTAGAGTTGTTCTGTCATCATGCCGCCTGCCGATGTACCGACGATGAGGTCAGGTTTGTCTTCCTCGCATTTTCTTTTAAGGAATGCGATGGCCTCTTGCGGGTCGAGTGGAATGTCGTATGCCACCACTTCAGTGTTTGGCAGCAGTTGTCTCAGTACCGACACTGTTCCCGACTGTGCTGACGATGCAAATCCATGTACATACATCAGCTTTTTGTTTTCCATCACCGATGGATATTGTATTTGATATTGTCTTTCCATTTTTTTACTTATATTTTTTTCTCTTTAAAATTTATTTTTTAAAATCTCACACTCTTTATCTCTGTGGTTAATAATTTTATAGAGGAGAGAGGAGTGAGGTTAAAGAGGAGTGAGGAGAGAGGAGTGAGGAGAGAGAAA
>CALZAP010000063.1 GCA_945614335.1 uncultured Prevotella sp. | reverse complement strand
TTCTCGCCAAGGGCAGCCTGCTGCCGACGTCCGGCCTCATCGACAGCAAAGGGATAGGCACGGTTCAGGTCGCTAAGAATGAGGATGGTGTCTTTTGTGGAACAGAGGTCGGCAAACACCCAGTAAAGGTGTTTCTTGATGTTTAGTGCCTTCACGTCTATCTCGTCACCGTCGAAGTGCATGAGACTGGGTTTTGAACCGAAGGCGCAAGCCTGGTCGAGTCGGCCACAGCGCGACTGAGTGCGAAGCTCACCAAGATAGGCTATGTTCATTTCGCCCAAGGTGTTGAGATTGAGTTTGTACAACTGATTGAACGCCCTTGCCACAAGAACGCAGATGGCGGCACTGCTTGACAGTCCACTTCTGATAGGCAAAGACATCGACTTGATGTGTATATGTACGCCTCCCACCTTATACCATTCAAGCATGTAAGACGCTACACCGGCACAATAGCAGAAAAAGGAACCCGACTTAGCCACACGTTTCAGGTCTTGTTCCTGCATACGGCATGAGAAGTCTTGCCAAATAGACGCAATCTCAGGTGCTTCGCAAGTGAGTTTAAACACGGGAGATTTCTCCACCTCGGCAAGGATGCCCTGTTCTATTCCTGTGACAATGGCCGCTCCCGGCACTATGTCGGCATTCATTGTTCTATAATGACCAGCCCAGTCTGAATGTTCACCAAAAAGGCACAGACGGCCCGGCACGAAAAGTTGTTTCATACAGATAATGACGTTTAAGTTAGATTTCCACTGCAAAATTAGCTTTTTTTTGTGAGAAATCGTAAAAAAACAGAAGAAAATTTGCTCGTATCAACAAAAAAGTATAATTTTGCACCAAATAATATTGTTAAACCGTTAAATAAACACGTATCGCCTATTGGGAAAGTCTACTTAATAAAAGAAATTAAGTAAATGAAACAATTAAACATGATGACCGACGAGGAGTTGGCCATGGAATATATGTCAGGTAACAACTATGCCTTCGACCAGCTCTTGAGCCGCTACAAGGCAAAAGTGTTCAACTACATCTTTTCGATGACCAAAGACAAGTTAACGGCCGAGGACATCTTCCAGGATGTCTTCGTAAGGATTATTGTGGGACTGAAGGAAGGAAAGTATGCCAACAAGGGCGTTTTCAGCTACTGGGTGGCTACCATAACCCGAAACCTGCTCATCGACCATTTCAGGAAAGACAGGATACAGGCTGCTGACCTGAACGAAACCAACGACCTCACAAAGATGCATCTTCCGCAGCTTACCGACGTGAGTGCTGAAACCACCATCGTGCACACACAGGTGAAAGACAGCGCAGTGAACCTCATGAACCATCTTCCTGAGCTACAGAGGGAAGTGGTATACATGAAATTTTTTGAGGACAAGTCATTTAAGGAGATTGCCTCATTGACCAACGTGAGCATCAACACCTCGTTGGGCAGGATGCGATATGCCATACTGAACATGAGACGCATGGCAAGGAAATACGACAGTCTCTAAAAAAACAAAGAAAGAAAAAAGGCTTGCGGAACTCTAAAGTTCGCGCAAGCCTTTTATTACAGCCAAAGGATCTGCCGCCTTAAACACATAACTGCCGCTAACAAGCACGTCGACACCAGCTTCTACAAGGCGCGGGGCTGTTTCTGCCTGCACGCCTCCATCCACTTCTATCAATGCCTTTGAGCCGCTTTGGGCTATCATGGTCTTCAGTCGGCGCACCTTGGATATTGTGTTCTCGATGAACTTCTGACCACCGAAACCTGGATTGACGCTCATGAGCAACACCATGTCCACATCCTCAATTATGTCTTCAAGCTGAGACACTGGAGTGGAAGGATTGAGAGTAACGCCAGCTTTCATGCCAGCATCGTGAATTTCCTGTATGGTACGATGCAAGTGGGTACATGCCTCATAGTGAACATTCATCATCATGGCACCGAGTTTTCTGGTGCGGTTGATGTACTGCTCGGGGTGTACAACCATGTAATGCACGTCGAGAGCTTTGTTACATCGCGACGCAACAGCTTCAAGCACTGGAAAGCCAAAAGAGATGTTGGGCACGAAGACTCCATCCATCACGTCAAGGTGAAGCCATTCCGCCTCACTTTGGTTTATCATGTCGATGTCGCGGTCGAGATGGAGAAAATCGGCCGCCAACAATGAAGGAGATACTATTGTCATATCTTTTGTTTATTTAACTATAACATATCGGTACAGTTCCGCCACCTCCAAGACTGAAAGGTCGATAGGAATGGGCGAGACACAAGATAAATTCTACAACCTTCTCGCTTGGCTGCACTTGTTCAAATTGAGTAGAAGTTTTCTTCATAGGCGAAATATTTAGATGTTTATATATTATAGTAACGCAACACCCTACCCTTTTATTATATCTGCCTATGAAAAAAATACACTACTTCACTATGCAACCCTCAAGACCCTTTATTCCATTGAGAAAATCAGATGCTGCCATACGTTTTTTTCCTGCAAGCTGCACCTCCGACAGTTTCAACGATGTAGATTCGCCACAGGTCACCATAAGCCTACGTCCGTCGACAAACAAGGTTCCCGGTTCGGCGTTGAATGACTTTTGCTCACAAGCTGCGGAATAGACCTTCAGCACAGTGTCTTTGCCTCCTGGCAATGTGAGCATGGTCCAGGCACCAGGTATGGGACTCAGCCCACGAATGAAGTCATACACCTGTTTGGCGGGTTTTGTCCAGTCGATGCGACATGTATCCTTAAATATCTTCGGTGCGGGCTTGAGTTGCTCGCCTGAAGTGATCATCTCTTCCTGCGGCATGGCATCGGGATGTCCGTCAGAAGCAATGATTTTCTCTATGGTCTGTAGGCAGATGTCAGCTCCGAGACGCATCAGTCCGTCGTAGACATTCTCCATGTTATAGTCGTTGTGGATGTCGAACGGAAGCTGCATAATAACACGGCCGGTGTCGATGTCGTGGTCGAGGAAGAACGTGGTGACGCCAGTCCGTGTCTCGCCGTTGATGATAGCCCAATTTATGGGTGCTGCCCCGCGATATTGGGGCAAAAGGGCTGCATGCACATTGAAGGTTCCATATTCGGGCATATCCCACACGACTTCCGGAAGCATCCTGAATGCCACTACCACTTGGAGGTTGGCATTGAATGAGCGGAGTTGCTGGAGAAATTCCTCGTCCTTCATCTTCACTGGCTGAAGCACAGGCAGGCTGTGGTCCAAGGCATATTGCTTCACAGCCGAGGCTTGAAGCACACTGCCATGGCGGCCGACAGGTTTGTCGGGCTGGGTGACTACCGCCACTACATTATAATCATTCTTTACGAGTGCGTCGAGTGTCTCGACAGCAAACTCAGGTGTTCCCATGAACACTCTACGTAAATCTTCTTTCTTCATAATCACTTTATTATAGTTGACTACTCCTGACTCATATCTGCCACCATTTTTCTATACATGCCATACATTCGCTTCCGCGAGATGTAGCCTTTAAGGTGCTGGTCGTGGTCGAGCACCGGAAGCCAGTCGGCATGGGTCTGGTCGAACACCTTCATCACATCGGTCATAGGAGCATCGTCGTTAAGCACTGCAGGAGGCTGGGTCATGAGCTGGCGAGCCTTGAAATGATGGTAGAGCTCTATACGGAACACCACGTGACGAATCTTTGTGATGTCTATCTCTCCCAACAGACTGCCGGCAGGGTCAACGACAGGCAGAAAACTTGTGCGGCTACGACTTATCTTGTGGACTATGGTGCCAAGCTCCATGTCGGGTTCTACAGCCAGATAGTTGCGGTCTATCACGCTGTCGAGGCTCATAAGCGTGAGGATGGCGTGGTCGGTATGGTGAGTGATGAGTTTTCCCTGCCTTGCCAGTCGCATACCATAGATGCTATGAGGTTCGAATATGTAGATGGTGAGATAAGAACAAACACTCACTATCATTAGAGGCACGAAAAGGTTATAACCTCCTGTGGTCTCGGCTATGAGAAAAATACCTGTGAGCGGAGCATGCATTACTCCAGACATCACACCCGCCATACCCAAGAGGGCGAAGTTTTTCTCTGGCACATATACACCTATATTATATATGTTCCACAAACGGGCGAAGAGGAATCCGCTGAAACATCCGATGAACAGGCTGGGCGCAAACGTACCGCCACAGCCTCCACCACCATTCGTGGCAGAAGTGGCAAACACCTTGAACAGTATGACCAAGGCGACATACACCACGAGCATATTGGTCTCACCGGCAAAGAGCGAGCCACTCATCACTCCATCCCAGTCGGCCTGTGTCTTACCGTTAAGCAGAAGATTGATTGACCGGTAGCCCTCGCCGAAAAGAGAAGGGAAGAGAAAGATGAGAAGACTCAGAATGCCTCCGCCAAGAAGCAGCTTCAAATATGGCTGGTCCTTGAACTTGGCGAAGATATTTTCGCAGAATGTCATTGTGCGAATGAAATAAAGGCTCACCAAACCGCAAAACACTCCAAGAAGAATGTTGGCTGGCACACGTTCCACAGGCCACTCAATGTCAAGATAGAAGGTGAACAACGAGGTGGAGCCACGGAAGATATAGGTGAAGCAAGTAGCGGTGACACAAGAGACAAGGATAGGGAGAAGCGAAGCCATGGTGAGGTCAATCATCAGCACTTCAAGTGTGAACACCAAGCCAGCAATGGGAGCTTTGAAGATACCTGCAATAGCACCTGCAGCGCCACAGCCCACGAGGAGCATAAGTGTCTTGTTGTCCATGTTAAAGAGCTTGCCCAAATTTGAACCGATGGCAGAACCAGTAAGTACGATAGGAGCCTCGGCACCTACAGAACCGCCGAAACCGATGGTGATGCCCGATGCAACCACCGACGACCAGCAGTTATGCCCCCTTAGCCTGCTTCTCTTGCTGCTTATGGCATAGAGTATGCGAGTGATACCATGGCTGATATTGTCTTTCACAATATACCTCACGAAGAGCGACGTGAAGAAGATGCCCACGACGGGATATACAAGATAGAGCCAGTTAGCCCCAGTCTTGTCGAAAGAACTGGTGAGCAAGGCTGCTATCTGGTTGATGACCCCATGGAGCACCAATGCAGCAATGGCGGAAAAGAAACCTACCAGGAAGGCGAGTGCAAGCACAAAAGCCCTTTCGCTGACATGTTCCTCACGCCAGCGGCAGAACTGTCCGAAAAGTCCTTCCTTTGTATTTGTTTCAGTCATGCCTATTTTCTTATTATCTCCACCTCACCACCTTTGCCGAGCTTTATGATGCTTGAGGGACGGTGAGGTTTATGTTCCTGTCGACGTGTCCAGCAGACATAGTCTACCGCGTCGATTATTTCCTGTGAAATGTCGCAATAGTTTTGTGCAGTGGGCTCGCCTGAGATATTGGCCGACGTGGACACTATAGCCTTCTGAAACCTATAGCACAAAGCCTTGGAAAACGCCTCTTGGGTGATGCGGATACCTATACTACCATCATCTGCAATAAGATTTGGCGCAAGGTTTACAGCCTCGTCGAGAATGACAGTGGTCGGTTTGTCGACACAGTCGAGAAGTTCCCATGCCACAGAAGGCACGTTGCGCACATAGCGTTGCAGTCGTGCGTCGCTGTCAACAAGGCAGATAAGAGCCTTTGAGTCTTCACGACGCTTTATCTGATACACTCGAGCCACAGCCTCAGCATTGGTCGCATCACACCCTATGCCCCAGACGGTGTCTGTCGGGTAGAGTATCACCCCACCCCGTCGCATCACCTCCACGGCGTTCTTTATGTCATCTTCTGTTTTCATAACTTCTTTTATTAAATTCTCTCCCTAAAACTCACTCGTAAAATGGAACTTGATATGCTTGAAGTCTTCTTGAGCCATGCTCAGCACATAACCGCTGTCGGCAAGGAACACATCACGGCCATCCTTGTCCTTTGCCATATGCTGATACTTGCGCTTCTTGAAATTCTCCAGTTCGGCCTCGTCGTCGCTCTCTATCCAGCAAGCTTTATACAGATGAATGGGCTCCCAACGGCATTTTGCATTATACTCGTTTTCAAGACGATACTGTATAACCTCAAACTGTAACTGACCCACGGTGCCTACAATCTTTCTTCCGTTGAACTGATTGACAAACAGCTGGGCTACACCTTCGTCCATGAGCTGGTCGATGCCTTTCTGAAGTTGTTTTGCCTTCATTGGGTCGTCGTTCTCAATATACTTAAACAACTCAGGAGAAAAACTCGGCAGACCACGGAAATGAAGTTGTTCGCCGTCTGTCAGGGTGTCGCCTATCTTGAATATGCCATTGTCGGGAAGACCGACGATGTCGCCAGGCCATGCCTCGTCGATGGTGCTCTTACGCTGTGCCATAAACTGAGTGGGCGAGGAAAACCTCACCGTCTTTCCCTGACGCACATGGAGATAAGGCTTGTTACGCTCGAACTTGCCGCTGCACACCTTGCAGAAGGCGATACAAGAACGGTGGTTGGGGTCGATGTTGGCAGTGATTTTGAATATGAAACCAGTAAACTTCTTCTCCTCTGGATCAACCATACGTTCCTCAGCCTTTGTGGGTCGAGGACTGGGGGCTATCTCCACAAAACAGTTGAGAAGTTCCTCAACACCGAAATTGTTGAGAGCAGAACCGAAAAACACAGGAGCCACCTCAGCTTTTCTGTACGACTCTATATCAAACTCAGGATAAACGCCGTCAACAAGTTCAAGGTCGTCACGCAGTTTTGTGGCATCAGTCTCTCCTACATGACTTTCCAGCAGGTTGCTGTTTATGTCTACCTCAACCTTCTCGGTCACACGTTGCTTGTCGGGAGTGAAAAGGTCAAGTTTACCTTCATATATATTATAAACGCCCTTGAACTTTACACCCTGGTTGATGGGCCAACTCAGCGGGCGAACCTTGATTTCCAGTTCCTGTTCCAATTCATCAAGCAAGTCGAACGGGTCACGTCCTTCACGGTCCATCTTGTTGATGAAAATGATGACAGGAGTGTTGCGCATTCGGCAGACGGTCATGAGCTTTCGCGTCTGAGTCTCCACTCCCTTTGCACCGTCTACCACGATGATGGCAGAGTCTACGGCAGTGAGTGTACGGAAGGTGTCCTCGGCAAAGTCCTGGTGACCAGGGGTGTCGAGAATGTTCACCTTATAGTCTTTATAGTCAAACTCCATGACACTGGTAGACACAGAGATACCACGTTGCTTCTCTATATCCATCCAGTCGGAAGTGGCAGTCTTTCTTATCTTGTTGCT
>CALZAP010000062.1 GCA_945614335.1 uncultured Prevotella sp. | reverse complement strand
CATCCCCGGTATGATTGCAGCAGCATTGGCTGAGCAGGGTTCCATCGAGATGCAGGAGACCGACGCCGCCTTCGCCATCATGGTTAAGAACGTTCTGCCCGCAGGTATCAAGGGTATCGTGACCATCGGATTCATCTGCGCCCTCGTGGCATCACTCGCAGCCTTCTTCAACAGCTGCGCCACCCTCTTCACCGAGGACTTCTACAAGCCTCTGAAGAAGGGCATGACCGAGGAGCATTACGTGTTCGTAGGCCGCGTGGCTACCGTAGTGGTTGTCGTGCTCGGTTTCGCATGGTTGCCAATCATGATGAAAATGGACACTCTCTACAACTATCTCCAGGGCATCCAGTCGTTGCTTGCTCCTGCCATGGTAGCAGTGTTCGCAATGGGTATCTTCTCTAAGAAGATTACTCCGAAGGCTGGTGAATACACCATGATCGTGGGCTTCCTCATCGGTATGCTCCGCCTTGTCACCAACGTCATCACCGACACCGGCAAGGCCGCCATGGACGGTGCCTTCTGGGATGCCACCGCATGGTTCTGGCAGACCAACTGGCTCGTGTTCGAGTGCTGGCTGCTCGTGTTCCTCTTGGTATTCATGGTGGTAGTGAGCTGCTTCACTCCCGCTCCGAGCAAGGAACAGGTGGAGGCCATCACCTTCACAGCCGACTTCAAGAAGTCTATCCGTGAGAGCTGGGGTCTGTTCGATATCATAGGTACACTCGTGGTTATCGGACTCTGCGCAGCCTTCTACGCATACTTCTGGTAATTTTTTAGGAGTTAAGGACTTAACTCCTTAACTCCTAAAAAGTTGAGCAAATAAACTAATAATAATTAAACCAAATAGATAGATGACACAATTCTATCAACAATATCCGAAAGTACTGGTAGCAGTAGACTGTATCATCTTCGGATTCGACGAAGGCCAGCTGCGAATACTCGTGGGCAAGCGACAGATGGACCCGGGACGCGGCGAATGGTCGTTGTATGGTGGCTTCGTCAACACAGACGAAAGCATCGACGAGGCAGCCAACCGTGTCATACTTGAACTGACCGGACTTCGTAACCTTTACATACGCCAGGTCGGCGCTTTCGGAAGGGTCGACCGCGACCCGGGCGAAAGGGTCATCTCCATTGCCTACTACGCACTCATCAACGTGAAGGACTATGACAAGGCACTACGGGAGCAGCATAACCTGGAATGGGTAAACATCCAGGACATGCCCACACTCTACTCCGACCATAACGAAATGGTGAGACGCGCGCGAAAGATGATGAGACAAAAGATATCCAGCGAGCCCATAGGCTTCAACCTCCTTCCGAACCTCTTCACGCTCACCCAGCTGCAGAAACTCTATGAGGCAGTGATGGGGGAGGAAGTGGACAAGAGAAATTTCCGTAAGAGAATAAAGGAGATGGACTTCATTGAGAAGACCGAACTCATCGACAAGGAAAGCTCGAAGCGAGGGGCTTCGCTCTATCGATTCAACAAAAGGGTTTATAAGGATGACCCTTACTTTAAACTTTGACAACAAACTTACTCAAATACATACTATTATGTTAGAAGAACTGAAAGAAAAAGTGTTTAAGGCCAACTTGGATTTGGTGAAACACAATCTCGTGATATTCACATGGGGCAACGTTTCAGGCATCGACCGCGAAAAAGGCCTCGTAGTAATCAAACCTTCTGGCGTGAGCTACGACAACATGAAGGCATCAGACATGGTGGTCGTTGACCTCGAGACCGGCAAGGTGGTGGAAGGAGACCTCAACCCCTCTTCAGACACACCTACACATCTCGTGCTCTACCGCACATTCCCCGAAATAGGCGGTGTGGTACACACTCACTCCACTTACGCCACCGCATGGGCACAGGCCGGCAAGGACATTCCGAACATCGGAACAACACATGCCGACTATTTCCACGACGACATTCCATGCACCGACTCCATGACAGAGGAAGAGGTGAAGGGCGACTATGAGCTCGAGACAGGAAACGTGATCGTGAAGCGCATCAAGGCCGGCAACATCAATCCTGTACACACTCCGGGAGTGCTCGTGAAGAACCACGGCCCGTTCTCTTGGGGCAAGGACGCCGACAATGCCGTATACAATGCAGTAGTGATGGAGCAGGTGGCAAAGATGGCCTTCGTGTCGTTTGCAGTAAACCCGGGCACAACCATGAACCCGCTGCTCGTCGAGAAACACTTCAGCCGCAAGCATGGTCCTAACGCCTACTATGGACAGAAAAAGAAAAATTAATTTTACAAACAATCATAATTACTAATAAAAAACTTAATTACTATGGTTAAAGCATTTGAGAATTACGAAGTATGGTTCGTAACTGGCGCACAGCTCCTCTATGGAGGCGACGCCGTTGTAGCAGTTGACGGTCATTCAAAGGAAATGGTGGCAGGACTCAATGAGTCGGGTCGCCTGCCTATCAAGGTAGTATATAAAGGTACAGCCAACTCTTCGGCTGAGGTAGAGGCCATCATGAAGGCTTCTAACAACGACGAGAAGTGCGTGGGAATCATCACATGGATGCACACCTTCTCGCCCGCAAAGATGTGGATCAAGGGTCTGCAGGCTCTGAAGAAGCCTCTGCTCCACTTCCACACACAGTATAACGCCGACCTCCCATGGGACTCCATCGACATGGACTTCATGAACCTCAACCAGTCGGCTCACGGAGACATCGAGTTCGGTCATATCTGCACCCGCATGCGTGTACCACGCAAGGTTGTTGTAGGCCACTGGAAGAGCCCTGAGGCTCAGGAGAGAATTGCAGTTTGGTCACGCGTGGCTGCTGCCGTGGCCGACGCCCACAACTGCCGCTGTCTGATGTTCGGTATGAACATGAACAACGTGGCTGTTACCGACGGCGACCGTGTAGAGTTCGAACAGCGTCTCGGATATCATGTTGACTATTATCCAGTGTCAAACCTCATGGAGTACTGGAAGCAAGTATCAGACGAGGAGGCACAGGCTCTCGTTGAGCAGTACAAGAAGGAATACACAATCAAGATCGACGAGTCGGGCGAAGAGGTTTACTGGGAGAAGGTGCTCCACGCTGCCAAGGCAGAGATTGCCCTGCGCCGCGTGCTGAAGGAAGAGGGTGCCACAGCCTTCACAACCAATTTCGACGACCTTGGCGAGGCTGACATCAACGACCCGAACTTCATCGGTTTCGACCAGATTCCTGGTCTTGCCTCACAGCGCCTTATGGCCGAGGGTATCGGTTTCGGTGCCGAGGGTGACTGGAAGACCGCATGTCTCTACCGCTCACTGTGGGTGATGAACCAGGGCATGGAGAAGGGCTGCTCGTTCCTCGAGGACTACACCCTCAACTTCGCTCCCGACTGCACATCCAGCCTCCAGAGCCACATGCTCGAGGTATGTCCGCTCATCGCTGTCAACAAGCCTACCCTTGAGGTACACTTCCTTGGCATCGGTATCCGCAAGGAGCAGACCGCTCGCCTCGTGTTCACATCCAAGACAGGCCGTGGTATCAAGGCCACCGTTGTAGACCTTGGCAACCGTTTCCGCCTGATTACCTCTGAGGTAGAGTGCATCGAGCCGAAGCCAATGCCTAAGCTCCCCGTTGCCTCTGCCCTCTGGGTTCCTCAGCCTTCGTTCGAGATTGGTGCAGGAGCATGGATTCTCGCCGGTGGTACTCACCACAGCGCATTCTCTTACGACATCACTGCCGAATATTGGGAAGACTTTGCCGAGATGCTCGACATCGAGTGCATCAACATCGACAAGGACACCACTACCAGCGGATTCAAGACCCAGCTCCGCAACAACGAGGTTTACTATATGTTGAACAAGGCGTTTAAATAAGAAGTTATAATGGGAAGTTATAATGGGAAGTTATAATGGGAAGTTATAATAGGCCAATACCATTCTGCGGATAAACATTTGGCCCTTCATAACTCCCCTTCATAACTCCCCCAATAACTCCCCCAATAACTCCCTTTTACAAAAAAATAATATGACCGCAAAAGAAACAATCCAACAGGGTAAGGCCATTCTCGGTATCGAGTTTGGTTCCACCCGCATCAAGGCCGTTCTCGTAGACCAGGAGAACAAGCCTATAGCACAGGGAAGCCACGAGTGGGAAAACCAACTCGTCGACGGACTCTGGACATATAGCGTGGAAGCTATATGGTATGGACTCCAGGACTGCTATGCAGAACTCCGCAAGGACGTGCTGGCCAAATATGACTGCGAGATTGAGGTGCTGGCTGCCATCGGCTTCTCGGCCATGATGCACGGCTATATGGCCTTCAACAAGGAACAAAAGATTCTCGTTCCCTTCCGCACCTGGCGTAACACCAACACAGCAAAGGCAGCGGCAGAACTGTCAGAACTCTTCGTATACAACATTCCTCTGCGATGGAGCATCTCACACCTCTACCAGTGCATACTCGACAACGAGGAGCACGTGGCAGACATCGACTTCATCACCACTCTCGCCGGTTATATCCACTGGCAGGTTACAGGTGAAAAGGTGCTTGGCATAGGCGACGCTTCTGGTATGCTGCCCATTGACCCGCAAACCCGCGACTACTCAGCAGAGATGGTTGCAAAGTTTGATAAACTCGTGGAGCCAAAGGGCTTTTCATGGAAACTGCTCGACATACTGCCACAGGTGAAAATCGCAGGAGAAAACGCCGGATTCCTTACAGCAGAGGGTGCTAAGCGCCTCGACATTTCTGGACACCTGAAACCTGGTATACCTGTTTGTCCGCCTGAAGGTGACGCTGGCACAGGAATGGTGGCTACCAATGCTGTAAAGCAGCGCACTGGTAATGTCTCTGCCGGTACTTCTTCGTTCTCGATGATTGTATTGGAGAAAGACCTCACCAAGCCTTATGAGATGATCGACATGGTGACTACACCTGACGGATCGCTCGTGGCCATGGTTCACTGCAACAACTGTACCAGCGACCTTAACGCCTGGGTAAACCTCTTTAAGGAATATCAGCAACTGCTTGGCATTCCGGTAGATATGAACGAAGTGTTTGGTAAGCTTTACAACAATGCCCTCACTGGAGATGCCGACTGCGGCGGACTCATTTCCTACAACTACATCTCTGGCGAACCTGTGACCGGACTGGCTGAGGGACGCCCAATGTTTGTGCGCTCTGCTAACGACAAGTTCAACCTTGCAAACTTCATGCGTGCCAACCTCTACGCTTCTGTAGGAGTGCTGAAGATTGGCAACGACATCCTCTTCAACGAAGAGCATGTGAAGGTAGACCGCATCACAGGCCATGGTGGTCTGTTCAAGACAAAAGGCGTGGGTCAGCGTGTGCTCGCGGCTGCCATCAACTCTCCCATCTCTGTCATGGAGACAGCAGGCGAGGGTGGCGCTTGGGGTATAGCCCTGCTCGCTTCCTTCCTTGTTAACAACCCGGAGGCCAAGACATTGTCAGGATGGCTTGAGGACTGCGTCTTCGCCGGCAACACCGGAGAGGAAATAGCACCCACCGCCGAGGATGTTGCAGGTTTCAACAAGTGGATTGAGAACTACAAGCGCGGACTGGCCATTGAGCAGGCTGCGGTAGAGAATAAGGTTTAATGTTTATACTCTTCTTTCCAAATAAATGAAAAGAATATTCACAACTATCACCATTGCCGCCTTCACAATGACGGCAATGGCTGACAACGCCAAGGTTACTGTTCACGTTAATCAAGGCACACAGAAAATCCATAAGGAGATTTATGGACAGTTTGCTGAACACCTCGGTTCATGTATCTACGGCGGACTGTGGGTCGGAGAAAACTCCCAGATACCAAACATCAACGGATACCGCAAGGACGTGTTTGAGGCTCTGAAGGCTCTTCAGGTGCCTGTGCTGCGCTGGCCGGGAGGATGTTTTGCCGACGAGTATCACTGGATGGACGGCATCGGACCAAAGGACAAGCGTCCTAAGATGCAGAACAACAACTGGGGTGGCACCATAGAAGACAACTCCTTCGGTACACACGAATTCCTCAATCTCTGTGAGATGCTCGGTTGCGAGCCATACATCAGCGGAAACGTGGGCAGCGGCACCGTAGAGGAGCTTGCCAAGTGGGTTGAGTATATGACAAGCGACGGCGACACGCCTATGGCCAAGCTCCGCCGACAGAACGGCCGCGACAAGGCATGGAAGGTGAAGTACCTCGGCGTAGGCAACGAGAGCTGGGGTTGCGGCGGAAGCATGCGCCCTGAATACTATTCCGACCTCTATCGCCGCTACTCTGTATATTGCCGCAACTACGACGGCAACAAGCTCTATAAGATTGCCAGTGGTGCCAGCGACTACGACTTGAACTGGACAGAGGTGCTTATGGACCGCATAGGTCACCGCATGGATGGTGTTTCTCTCCATTATTATACATGCGCCGGATGGTCAGGCAGCAAAGGCTCTGCCACAAAGTTCAACAGCGACGACTATTACTGGACCATCGGCAAGTGTCTTGAGATTGAGGATATCGTGAAGAAGCACGCCGACATCATGGACCGCAAGGACCCAAAGAAGCAGATTGGTCTGCTCGTCGACGAGTGGGGCACATGGTGGGACGAGGAGCCTGGCACTATCAGTGGCCACCTCTATCAGCAGAACGCCATGCGCGACGCTATGGTGGCAGCTCTTTCGCTCAACGTATTCCATCGCCACTGCGACCGCGTGCGCATGGCAAACATCGCACAGGTTGTAAACGTCCTCCAGTCGATGATTCTCACTGACCAGGTTGGCACTGGCCACATGGTTCTCACTCCTACCTATCATGTTTTCGAGATGTACAAGGGATTCCAGGAGGCAACCTATCTCCCTCTTGATGTCGAGAGCACTTCGAAGAAGGTTCGTGGCGATAGCCATGCAAAGGACGGACGTAAGGTGGAGATGCTCCATTCTTCAGCTGCAAAGAAGGCTGACGGCAGCATCATTCTCTCGCTCACCAACGTAAGTCTCGATGCCGATCAGGATGTAGAGGTCAACATCGCCGGCGCTAAGGCAAAGGCTGTCAGTGGACGCATCCTCACCTGCAAGAACATCGCCGACTACAACGATTTCGAGAATCCAACACGCGTTCAGCCTGCAGCCTTCAACGATGCAAAGTTGAAGAACAACGTCTTGAAGGTAAAGGTGCCTGCACGTTCCATCGTTGTCCTCGATGTTAAATAATGAAATTTGAACCAATTAAAATTTTAATCACACAAATTAAAGATTATGAATGACAAGAATCTTATGAACAAGGCAGCGGACAATATCCGTATTCTCGCTG
>CALZAP010000061.1 GCA_945614335.1 uncultured Prevotella sp. | reverse complement strand
CAAGAAGGATAGCAGCACGCCAGATTGCAGAACGAATGGCAGCCATGATGGGCGAAAAGGTTGGCGACACTGTAGGATACAGAATGAGGTTTGAGACCAAGGTGTCGGACAGGACACGTATAGAAGTGATAACTGAAGGCATACTGACAAGGATGATTATCGACGACCCTACACTTGAAGGGGTGTCAACAGTCATTTTCGACGAGTTTCACGAACGCAGCCTTGCTTCCGACACAGCTCTCGCGCTAACGATGGAAGCACAACAGATAGTGCGTCCAGACCTACGTATCTTACTCATGTCAGCTACCATCGACACCGATGCCATCTGCAAGGCCATTGGAGCAAGAGTGGTTGAAAGCAGGGGAAGGATGTACGACGTGACCACCATACACATGGACGAGGCTGACCAGTTTAACTGTGCGCAAGCCGTTGCCTCTGCCATAAAGAAGGCCCACAGGGAACAACAAGGCGACATACTGGCCTTCCTGCCCGGACAGGCCGAGATAACAAAATGTCAGGAAATACTTGGCGACAGTCTTGGAAAGACAGCCATCTTTCCTCTATACGGAATGCTTACACCCCAACAACAGAAAACAGCCATCATGCCCTCTGCAGAAGGGGAACGGAAAGTGGTGATAGCAACTCCAATAGCCGAAACATCACTCACCATAGAAGGAATAAAGACAGTGGTGGATTCCGGACTTTGCAAAACACTCGTGTTCAACCCGCGCAACGCACTAAGCCATCTTGAGACTGTACGCATTTCGCTCGACATGGCCAGACAGAGGACAGGACGCGCCGGACGAGTGAGTGAGGGCGTGTGCTACAGGCTATGGACAAAGGCCACCGAAATGCGAATGGACGAGTGTAGACGTCCGGAAATAGAATATGCTGACTTAGCGTCCACCATGCTCGACATTGCGGCATGGGGAGAGGGAGACATCATGCTCATGCCATGGCTAACAAAACCACCTACGGCCCATGTGGCTGAGGCAAAAAGACTGCTCACCATGCTCGGAGCCACCGACAACAACGGAACAATCACACCACACGGAAAAAGACTTGCCAAACTGCCTTGCCACCCTCGAATAGCTCAAATGCTTGTAAAAGCCGAAAACGACAAGGCGAAGGCGTTAGCGGCGGACATTGCGGCCATACTGGAAGAGAAAGACCCGATAAACTCCGACAACGACGCTGACATAAACACACGAATAATAATGCTTAGGGAAGCAAGAAAAAAGAAACAATACGGACGATGGGCAAGAATTGCCGCCATCGCTGAACAATACATGCGAATGACAGCTACACACGAAGACAACACCCTACCCGACCGCAAGGAAACCGGGCGCCTCATCGCATCAGCCTATCCCGAACGAGTGGCCATGGCCACGGAAGACTGCAAATACAGACTGGCGAGCGGAGACAGCGTGACCATCAGTCACGACGACGACCTTTCGGCTTGCCAGCTACTTGCCGTTGCCTCACTCGCCAAACGCATATTCCTCGCCGCACCAGTGGAACGCGACACCTTGGAAAACATTGGGGAATGGAGAGACAACATCTCATGGGACTCTAAACAAGGAAAGGCTGTGGCAAGACGTGAACTAAGGTTGGGAGCACTCATCATCGACACGAAACCTATGGACTGCAACGTGAGACAAGCCATAACAGAGGCTATCTGCCAGGCTGCACCTAAAGAAGGACTGAGCATGTTTGACTTCAACGACAACGTGGCACGACTGCAAAGACGTATTGCAACGGTAAGCGAGTGGCACAGGGAACTGGACTTGCCCGAGGTGGACAACGACTCCATACTGACTCGCACTTCAGAATGGCTACCTTATTATATAGGAAAGGCCACAACTTCAGCAGAACTTAAAAAGATAAATATGGAAGACGTGATATGGGGGCTGCTGACATACGACCAGCAGACTACCGTAGACCGCCTTGCACCCTCACGAATACTGATGCCCACAGGCCGACACGCACGCATTGACTACCGCAAGGGAGCAGAAGCACCGGTGCTCAGCGTCCGCCTGCAGGAATGTTTCGGCATGACCACCACACCTACCGTAGACGACGGCCGCCAAGCAGTGTTAATGGAACTGCTCTCACCAGGCTTCAAGCCAGTACAACTCACCCAAGACCTTGCAAGTTTCTGGCAGACCACCTATTTTGAAGTGAGGAAAGAGCTGAAAAGGAGATACCCAAAACACCAATGGCCAGAAAACCCATTGCAAGCAAAATGACACAAAATAAGCCAAAATAACAGCAAACACAACCAAAAACCTATTATTTAACTAAAAAAAAGGCCGAAAAGTTTGGAACTATAAGTAATAATATGTATATTTGCAGCAAGAAGGAACAACCAAAAGCATCATACGCGTGTCATTATTACAGTAAATTACATGAAAATTAAAACTTTTTGCACGCATTTATCGAGAAATTGTAACAAATTGCAGAATTTTAGATAAAAAAGTTTCCATTTTGCTTGGTAGTATAGAATCTTTTTACTACTTTTGCACCGTGATTATTAACAAACAAATTTAAAAAAAAATGAAAAGAATGGATTTCGACAAGTTTTCGAAGCAAGCTCTGCAGGAGCTTCATCGATACAGGGCGGTGATGTTCAGCCCGACCATGATTTAAATGTTTTTCTTTTCTTATTTATATTTAAGAGAAGGAAAACACTAATTGCCGTATACGGCGCACAGCGGTGCGTCGGAAGGATTTATTGCGGCTATGAGTCTCTTAAAAATAAAGAAAAAACATTTAAATCAGAATAAGGTTATGAATACACCAACTATCAGAGAAGTAGAAGACTGGGTAATGACGTTGTACAACACATGTGAAGAAACCATTACCACCGCGGAACGTAGAGAACAACACAAGTATGCAACCATGGTGCAGCGACCACAGGACAAGAAGTTCCTCGTGAAGATGCTCGACGAATCATCACAGATTCGTGACGACAAAAAGCTCGCCAAGAGAATAAAAGTACTCATCGACGAGTATGGAGTGCCAAAGTTCCTCAACAAGCGCGACACGTTCCTCTTCAAGATCTACCAGGCTTTCGGACACTATTTCTACCCGATCGCTATTCCTATTATTAAAAAGCGACTGAGAATGGACACATCGCGCGTCATCATCGACGCTGCACGCCCACACCTCACAAAGCACCTTGAAAAACGTTTCAACCAGAAGATTGGACAAAACGTCAACCTACTGGGAGAGGTCGTGCTAGGCGACGAAGAGGCCGACAAGCGATACTACAGTTATCTTGAAGCTCTGAAGGAACGAGACATCAACTACATCTCAGTGAAAATATCTGGTATTTATGCACAAACCCACGCGCTGAACTACGAGGAGTCGTTCCCGGAACTCGTACGAAGAATGTCTGAACTCTATCAGGCTGCCATCGACAACCCATACATTGACGAGAACGGACAGAAACGCGACAAGTTCATCAACCTCGACATGGAGGAATACAAGGACGCACACCTCACAATGCGACTGTTTAAGGAAGTGCTGTCGAAACCCGAATTCCTGAAATATTCAGCCGGTATCGTCGTTCAGTCATACTTGCCCGACGCATGGGGATTCCAAAGCGAACTGCTCGAGTTTGCCAAAGAACGCTGCCAGAGAGGCGGTGCACCTATAAAGATGCGTATCGTAAAGGGATGTAACCTCGACATGGAAACTGTTGTGGCATCACTGCGCGGATGGGAGAACCCCGTTCGTCCAAGCAAGACCGAGGTGGACGCCAACTACCTGCACATCATAGAGCGCGGACTGAAGCCCGAAAACTCAAAGTACCTCCACATAGGTATGGCTTCACACAACCTCTACACCATTTCCTACGCCTACCTGCTGACAAAGATGTACAACACGCCGAAGGACACCTTCTGCTTCGAGATGCTCGAAGGTATGGCCGACCAGGTATGGCGTGCACAGTCAAAGTTGGGCAACCATGTGATTCTCTATACTCCAGTGGTGAAAGACGAGCACTTCCTCAACGCAGTGTCTTATCTCGTACGCCGTATGGACGAGAACACAGCTCCAGACAACTTCCTCACCCACTCTTTCAACCTCAAGCCAGACACTGAGGCTTGGAACTTCCTGAAGAAGCAGTTTGAGGACGCTTACGCCATCAAGGAAAAGATACCTCACGAGCCACACCGCAAGCAGAACCGCCTTGAGCCTTACAAGCCCGTTCCGCCAATGGACGAGATGAAGAACGAACCCGACACAGACTTCGACCGCGAGTGCAACCAGGAATGGCAGCGCCAGATATTCGCCAAGTGGAAGAAGTCCAAAAGCGACAAGCCTTATGTCATTCCAACACAGATTGGCGACAAGACCGTTGAAAACGCAAGCCGCGCGAAGTATTTCGACCGCTGTCAGGACGACGAGGTTCAGGTATGCGAGATGTCAAAGGCTAACGTTGAGCAGATTGAAGAGATAATAAAGATTGCCGCAACCGACCCGAAGGGCTGGCGCAACACTACCATCGAGGAGCGTCACAAGATTATGTACGACGCAGCTAACCGTCTCGGAGAGATGCGCGGCGACCTCATCGGCTGCATGTGCGCCATCACTGGAAAGACCGTGGTGGAAGGCGACGTGGAAGTGAGCGAGGGTATCGACTACGCACGATTCTATACTCCTACGATGAAGAAGTTCTACGCCCTGAACGATGTTGACATCAAGGCCAAGGGCACCATCTTGGTCATCTCGCCTTGGAACTTCCCATGCGCCATTCCTTGCGGCGGAGTAGTGGCTGCATTGGCTTCTGGAAACACTTGTATACTGAAACCGGCCACAGTGGCGGCTCCAGTGGCTTGGCTCTTTGCAAAGGCTTTCTGGGATGCCGGTGTGCCAAAGGAGGCTCTGCAGGTGGTCATCACCGAGCGCGACGCGCTGAAGAAGCTCACCACAGCTCCTGAAATCAACCACATCATCCTCACTGGCGGCACAGAGACGGCACAGGCCATCACTAAGGCCAACCCCACAACGCCTCTGTCGGCTGAAACAGGTGGTAAGAACGTGATGATTATCACTGCATCGGCAGACCGCGACCATGCCATCATGAACGCATGTGCATCGGCATTCGGCAACGCCGGACAGAAGTGCTCGGCTTGCTCGCTGCTGCTCGTGGAACGTTCGGTTTACGAGTCTGAGGAATTCAGGACTAAGCTTAAGGACTGCGCCACATCCATGAAGGTGGGAAGCGTTTGGAACGCAGGAAACATTGTAGGTCCGATGATCACCAACGAGAACGAGAAACTGCTGAAGGCTCTCAACACTCTCGAACCGGGCGAGTCATGGCTCGTTGCCCCGAAGTTCATCGACAAGAAGAAGTACATCCTCGCTCCTACAGTGAAGATGGGTGTAAGCCCGAAGAACTACTCGTTCCGCACCGAGCTCTTCGGCCCGATGCTCTCGGTATGCCCATTCGACACACTCCAGGAAGCCATCGACCTCGTGAATGGTCTCGACTACGGACTCACCTCCGGCATCCAGTCGCTCGACGAGGCTGAGCGCGAACTGTGGAAGAACTCCATCATGGCCGGTAACCTTTATATTAATAGAGGTATCACGGGAGCCATCGTCAACCGCCAGCCATTTGGTGGCATGAAGCTCTCTGCCTTCGGTGGAGGCATCAAGGCCGGTGGACCAAACTACTGCGCACAGTTCACCTACATCACCGACAAGAAAGACTCTAAGACCGACTACAAGAAGAGCTATGCTGAAGCATGGGAGAAGGAGTTCCGTCACGCAAGAGACTGGAACCAGTGCCGCGGCGAGCAGAACGTGTTCCGCTATCTGCCAGTAAAGGGTGGAATGTGCCTGCGTCTGTTCAAGGACGACACCAACGAACAAGCACAGATGATAGCCCTTGCCGCAAAGACAGCCGGCACACCGCTGACCATCAGCTTCGACCCGTCGGACGACCGCTCGGCAGCCTTAGGCTCCACCGGCGCACAGCTGAAGAAAGAGTCGCTTGCAGACTTCCTCAAGTCGATGCCAAGCTATGAACGCATCAGAACCTGTTCGGCCAACCTGCCACGAGAGATGTATGAGCGCGCGGCAGAATGCGACAAATACATCGCTACAGCCGCTCCTGTGAAGGACGGACGCGTAGAGCTTATCCACTACATCAAGGAGCAAAGCATCTCGTTCGAATACCACCGCTACGGAAGTGGTCAGGACCAGGCTCCTGCTGTAGAATAACTTACTTGCAAAGGGAGTCAAAGGAGTGGTACTTCCTCTTTTGACTCCCCCTTTTAATTTTTAACAAAAAAGAGAAAGAATCAGATGAGAAGACGATTGTATCTATTAGTAGCCACAATAATAGTAGACCGGCGTGTAGAACGTCAATAAGGTTTATGGGAACAGAAAGAAAAGAGGAAGGCCTAAAGGTCTTCCTCTTCTTCTGAACTGGTATCAAGTTGAGTATCTCGCTTTATGCTCACATTGGCGAAGCGGTCGATGGTGAGAACAATGGGAATGTACTCATCAGTGCCAGGATGACTCACGCTCGCTGCAAACCGCAGAGTGCCATTGGTTACCTTGTCGAATACGAGTCCCTCGAGAATGCCCGTATTCCTGTAGTCATCGTCAAGACATGAGTCAAACGACTTTTTGGTGAAAGTGCGTCTGAAGAATGTCGAGCCGTCATCACGCGTTATTGTGAGCGATATGCTGTTGTCGTAATATTTCTGTCCTGTCTCATCTTTCACCATGGCAAGGCTGTCGTCAGCCTGTCGGTGTATGACACAGTTGAGATGACTGTTTGCGAGTGTGGCCTCCGAAGTCTGGTTATACTCCTGCATTCTGACAGGAGCTGCAGGAGCTTTTTTCACTTCCTTTTTCACAATAATGTCGGTGCTTTTCTTCGTTTCCTTACAGGCCACGAAAGCAAAGGCAGAAGCAGCCAAGGCCAAAAGTAATGTTTTCTTCATTATTCTTTTTGTTTTCATTATTGCTGCAAAGGTAATGCAAATCTGCCAAACCGCAAAATAATTAACAGTTTTTATTAGCTATCACCACATTCTTCACCACGGTGCCTTCAATAAGTTTCGGGTCGAAGGCCTGCTTTTCGTCGGTGGCGTTGATATTCTCGAAAGTAAAGTCCTTCAGTTTGTATTTCTCGCTGGTGCCCACGTCGAAGAAGTTGCGGCATTCCATGTTGATGTTTCTCATCACAATGTCGTTGCATTGGCTGAGAGGCATGTCGGCGCGGTCCTCAGGCTGGAAGAACTGTGTCCATGGGCGCACTACGAGGAATGAGCCTGTAGTGCCGTGGATGTTGTCAACAGTCACAT
>CALZAP010000060.1 GCA_945614335.1 uncultured Prevotella sp. | reverse complement strand
CCTCTCTCCTCTCTCCTCACTCCTCTCTCCTCACTCCTCTCTCCTCATTTCTTACATCGCAAACGCATTGAAGCCGCCATCGACTACCGCCACTGTGCCTGTCACAAACTTGGAGGCGTCAGACATGAGGTAGTGTATGGTGCCGCAGAGCTCTTCCGGTTCTCCCATGCGGCCGAACGGAGTCTGGCGTATTACGTCTTGGCCGCGCTGTGTAAACGATCCGTCGGGATTGGTAAGGAGAGAGCGGTTCTGCTCGGTGATGAAGAAACCTGGGGCAATGGCATTTACGCGGATGCCTTCGCCAAATTTCTTTGCACACTCCGTGGCCATGAATGCCGTAAAGTTGCTAATGCCGGCTTTTGCCGCTGCATAACCGCATACGCGGGTCATCGGTCGGAAAGCTGCCATCGACGAGAAATTGATAACCGAGCCCTTGCCCTGTTTCACCATAGGCTTAAGGAACACCTGGGTGGGTATTACAGTGCCCGTGAGGTTAAGGTTAAGAACAGTCTGGAACTGTGATGCTTCGAGGTCGAAGAAATTCTGGTCGGGAGTGATGGTTGCACCCTTCATATTGCCGCCAGCCGCATTCAGCAGAGTGTCAACCCTGCCATATTTCTCTACTATGTAGTCACAGTTTTGCTGTACCACATCCTGGTTCATCACGTCTGTCTTAAGGAATTCGCTTTGACCTCCTGCAGCCTTGATGTCAGCCACAATCTGCTGTCCCACGTCTTCCTTACGTCCGAGAATGATTACTTTGGCTCCATTCAGGGCCAGATACTTTGCTATTGCGCGTCCGAGAACGCCGGTGCCGCCTGTAATGACGGTCACATTGTCTTTAATATCAAATAAGTTTGGCATAAATTAATCAAAAAATCCTGGTTGTTTGTATTCTATTCCCAATTCGCGGTCTACAGTGGCAAGTATGCCTTGAACCTGTCCGAGTGCGAACATACGCCCGAGGAAAGAGTAGCCAGCATTGTAGCCTCTGTTGTCGTCGCCAAGCATTGTCATGCCATGGTCTACACGCATCGGAAGATTTGGATTCTCCTTCTCGAAAATGCGGGCGAGCTCTATTATGTCTGCACGTCCGCCGAGATGAGACGCCTCTGTGAAGTCTCCGTTGGGGAATATGTGGCATGAGCGAAGATGAACGAAGTGTGTGCGGCTTGCATACTTGCGTGCAAGGTCTACGACATTGTTCTGTATGCCGGCTGACAAAGAGCCTGCGCAGAAGGTAAGTCCGTTATGGGGATTGTCCACCGCATTGAGGAACCATTCTATGTCCTCGTCGGAGTTTACAATGCGTGGAAGTCCGAGCACGGGGATTGGTGGGTCGTCGGGATGTACACACATATTGATGCCCGTCTCCTCGCATACCGGCATGATGGCTTCGAGGAAGTATTTCATGTTCTCGCGCAGTTTATCCTTGTCGATGTCCTTGTAGAGGTCGAGGAACTGTCGGAACAGCTCTATTGGGTGCTCATCGTCTTCGTGGAAGTTACCGCTCACGAAGCCTTGAGTCTTTATCACGATGTTTTCCACCAGTTTATGGTCCTTTTCAGGTGTCATCTCCTTCGCCAGTTCATCAGCTTCTGCCAGCACGTTACGTCCAGGGAATCGGTTGAAGGCGGCCCACTCTTCGCGTGCACCTTCACGCTTTAGGATGTAAATGTCGAAATATGCAAATTCGGCATAAGAGAAATAGAGGTTTGACGAGCCGTTGGGATTTTCGTGCAAGAGGTCGGTACGTGCCCAGTCAAGCACAGGCATGAAGTTGTAGCAGATGCACTTCACGCCTTCCGCGGCAAGGTTTCTCATCGATGTCTTGTACACCTCAATCTGTTCGTCGCGGTCAGGTCCTCCATATTTTATGGTTTCCACCACAGGCAGGCTTTCCACTACCGACCATCTCATTCCGTAAGACTCTATGTACTCACGCAGGTCGCGTATTTTTTCGCGTGTCCATACTTCGCCGAGCGGTACGTCGTGCAATGCCGTTACTATACCCTCTACACCGATTTGTTTCAGCATGGCAAGAGTGATTTTGTCGTTCTTGCCAAACCATCTCCATGTTCTTTCCATCGTTTTTTTTATTTTCGTTTTAGTACTATATCATTTTTTGAAGTTTTCATTATGCAAAGATAGTCTTTTTTTCATTTACTGCCTTGTTTTTATTACGAAAAAAATCTAATAGAAACAAATTTTGTTGCTTTTGACTCAAAAACGAATGATTTTGGTGTGTCCAAGTTTGATTTTGTTGGGATTTTGGCCGTCTCCATCCGCCGTCTACAGTATTTGGTGAAACACTCCCGTGCGACGAGACATTTCCGTTGAGTGTTTGGCCCGAAGAAAAGGGTGGGAACCAAAGGGCTCTGGCCGAAGGGAAAAGGAGTTACTTGAGCCTTGCGAAAAAAACTACAGTAAGTTACTAAGGAAACTGACTACCGTATGATAAGGAGAAAAGGACAGCTTGTAACACGAGTGTACCACAGCTGGTGTCACGACTGTACCATAGCTATGGAACACTCGTGACACCAACTGTGGTACGACCGTCCCAACAGCTGTTCTTATACAACAAGCACATCGTGCTTTATTGTTCCAAAGCTCTTAATTATTTTAGAGTTTTCCATAGGTTTTAAAGCCTTTTCCTTGCATATTTACGAAAAAACACCTCAGAAATGCAAAAAAAGTGATAAAAAAGCACCACATTTTTCACCAAGAAGCACTATAACGATGCGGTCTTAGCCCCATTTTCAGAACATCTGTCACCACAAGAGATTACCAACACACTGACAGACAAGAAGTTACTGATTCGGGTGACAGTGACAGATGTTTTAAAACTTTTTTTTTCGAGAAGGAAGTGTGATATTACTCGACTTTTCCACCCATTAATGTAGTGGATTATCCGGCTAAATGACGCCGCGCGACGAGATGTTTCCGTTGAGTGTTTAGCCTGCATAAAACGGTGGGAACATTCAATACATTTACGACAATAGCGGGTTTGCTAAATTAGACTGCACGCAAACGTTTACGGCTCTTTTTACACAAAAAATGTAGGATTGTTGAGGTTTTCGTCGTATCTTTGCACTCGAAAGACAAACTATCCTACATATAAAGCCTCCGACAATGTCGTGAGACATATAGTCAGGGCGCGAAATTTGACATTAGTATTAAGTAAAATTGGTTACGTGTGAAGCTGGCCGTTGTAGAGAGGACTTCTACAATTGGCCAGCTTCAACCATTAATACGACCCGCTCTGTCAATCGGTCGGTGCCTTCGGGATCGTAGCCTTTCTTGAGGTTTGCACCAAAACACCATGCAAACGCTTGCCAGAATCCCGCCCTTACCGGACCGAGTATGGCCTTTACTATATCGTATGACGAAGAGTCGCACTCGCGGTAGACAAGCTTTATGAGCAACTTGCCTTGCGAATAGGTGAGCTTCTTCATCTTTGGCTTGTAGTCCTTGATGATGCTTTTCTCCACCAGCTTCAGATGTTCGTCGCGCGACTTCTGGTCGGGCAGCGTCTGTACAAACTCGTATGTCTCCACAATAATACCGTTCACCTGCTTTGCTATCGGAAGCACCTTCTTCACGTTTCTCACCAGTCTCATGTAAGCGTCCATCTTTTTCTTGTCGCTAAACGTGAGTTGGGGATAGACATAGACGTTGCTCATCTCCATATAAGGTATGCTGTCGCCCTTGTCTATCACCTTCGACACCTTTACGGTGGGCACAAACGTAGGGTCGTCGACCGGCGTGTTGTTTTTCTTGTCTCCGCCTTCGACTTGCTGTGCCTTTGCCGCCATGCAGCAAACCGCCAGTATGATTATGGTCACGATATTTCTCATTTCGGGTGCAAAAGTACTTATAAAATCTGAATTATGGATATATATAACAATTATTTAACTCATTTTATTTTGAGCACTCGCCTCGTTTTATTACTTTTGCATTCGCAAAACACGAAATATCTGTCACATGTCGCACAATAATATAAAACACGTGGTTTTGGCAATGCTTGCCGTCATAACAATTGTTGCGTGCCGACGCAACAACGAAAATGTGGCGGTGAAGACACCGAAATTCACCATAGAGAAGCTCAACGGCCATACTCCTGTGAAGGACCAGGGGCATGGAGGCACTTGCTGGATACACGCCATGCTTGCCACTATAGAGACCGACCGCATCATGAAAGGCGACTCGGTGAACCTGTCGCCAGCCTACACAGTGCGCCGGATGCTGGAAGAGCAATACCTGCGTAACGTGTTGTGCCAAGGACGCTCGAAACTGACAGACAGGGGAACAGCGCCCGACCTTCTCCGACTCCTGGCAGACTACGGCACGATGCCTTACGACAGCTACTACCATACAGCCACCTGCGACGGCCGCCTCACCTGCACATCCGTGCTCGCCCGCAAAACCTTTGCCGTGGCAGAGAAGGCTGTGGCGCAAAGAGTGTCGCCAAAGAAATACGAACCACTGCTTCAGACCATGCTCGACGAAAGCCTTGGCTCGCTGCCTCACCGCGTCTACATGCTCGGTGCGGAATACACTCCCGAGGAGTTTGGACGCAGCATCTGCCTTCGCGGTGACTATGTGGCACTGACAAGCTTCACCCACCACCCTTTCAACACCTACGTAGACCTTGAACTGCCCGACAACCTCCACCACAACCTTTTCTACAACATACCCGTAGAGCGTCTTATGGCAATGGTGAGAAAGGCGGTGGAAAGCGGACATGGCGTTTGTTGGGAAGGAGACATCAGCGAGAAGGGCTTTTCGTTTGAAAAGGGATTGGCTGACTGCAAGGCTCCCGAAGGCAACGTGCAGGAACAGCGGCAGCGAGACTTCTTTTCAGCTTCCACCACCGACGACCACTGCATGGCCATCGTGGGCATGGCACGAGACGGGAATGGCAGACGATTCTATATAATGAAAAACTCGTGGGGAAAAGACAATCCTTATGGAGGACTGATGTATATGTCGGAAGAATACTTGAAACTGAAAACCGTAGCAGTGGTGATGCACAAGGAATGTCAAAATTAAGGGAGGTGAACCTTCGCCCAGCCTCCCTCAACATTCAACTAAAAATCACTAAACCAAATATATGAGAACTTTCGGCTGCAAAGTTATGAAAGTTTTTCTTATGTCGATGATACTATTTTTGCCAATAATGATACTATTACTGAAATAATGCTATTCCGCATCATTTTTATCATAAAAAAGGCGGCTGTAGAGCACCTACAACCGCCAATGAAAATCAAATTACAAATAACCAAATAACTTAAAACATAACTAACCTAACAAAACGTATGAATATCCTGATACAATCTCTTACACCTATTATATATTATATGAGAGAGATTCCTTTTCTTTGTTTTCTTGCTGCAAAATTACTTCATTTTCTCTTCACAGACAAGAGATTTATCCTAAACACACGGGGGAGGATGCCTAAAGGCAATAGGCAAATCCCTACGCCAATATATTGCACACTATATTCCTTTTGTGCAAAGAATAAGAATATTCTTGTTAACAATACTTAATTCAAAGAGGCAAACTAAGGAAATACAGAACATTATTAGTAACTTTGCGGTGAATTTAGAATAAATTATATTAATGAACAAGATTAAATCAAGCTGTCTTGCCATAGTTTTGGCGGCAGCACAAACAGTTATGGCAGGTGGTCTGTTGACCAATACCAATCAAAATGTTTCTTTTCTTCGTAACCCTGCACGCAACGCGGCCATCGGCATCGACGGTGTGTACAGCAACCCCGCAGGTGTGATTTTCCTCGGTGAAGGATTTCATCTCTCTCTGAACATCCAGAACGCGCATCAGACCCGTACAGTGTCGTCGTGGTGCGACCTCTACAAGTTAGGCATGAACAACAACGGCAGCAACTTCAAGGAATTTGAAGGCGAGGCCGACGCTCCTGTCATCCCCTCTTTCCAGGCTGCCTACAACAAAGGCAAGTGGAGCTATCAGTTTGGCTTTGCCATCACCGGCGGTGGCGGCAAGTGTACGTTCGACTACGGAATACCTACGTTCGAGTCGTCTATTGCTATGATTTCCAAGCAGTTGAGCGCTTTCGGAGCCACAGGCTACGACATGAGTGCCTTTATGGAAGGCCGCCAGTACTACTTCGGATTCACTGCCGGAGCTGCATATAAGCTGAATGAAAACCTCTCTGTCTACGGCGGTCTGCGACTGCTCTACGGCAACGCCTCATACAAGGCAAAGGTGGACAACATCAAGGTGAACACTGCCAATGGAGCCGTGGCTTTCGACAAATTCCTCGACGCTGCCAACCAGACAGTGGAAGGCGGACTGGCACAGATAGCAGAAAACCTGCCATTGGTGGAAGGCGGTATAGCACAGGTACAGCAGGGCATAGCACAGTATGAGGCTGCCGGAGTGCCAGTACCGGCTGAACTTACAGGAAAGTTGGCAGAACTGCAGGCCACACAGCAGCAGCTTCTCGCCACACAAGAGACACTGAAGGGTGCGGAAGGAAGCCTCAATCAGCTTGAGCCATACCGCAACGGTGTGAACCTGATGTGCGACCAGACAGCATGGGGTGTGGCTCCTATCATCGGCATCGACTACAAGACCGGAAAGCTAAACCTTGCCGCGAAGTACGAGTTTAAGACTCGCATGAGAATGAAAAACAAGTCGACAGTGAAGGAGGCAAGTCTCATCTCGGCTGTAAACAAGTTCAAGGACGGCGAGAAGGTGGCCGAAGACTCTCCTGCCCTTCTTAGCGTAGGTGCCCAATACGAGATTCTCCCGTCGTTGCGCGTCATGGCAGGCTGGCACCATTATTTCGACGTAGACACCAAGCAATACACCAAAGAGATGCTTGGCGACAGCAACGAGTATCTCTTCGGTGCAGAATACGACATTTGCAAAAAGCTTCAGATAAGCGCCGGTATGCAGCGTACAGTATATGACTTCAACGATGCGGGCATGAACGACATTTCGTTCAACGTGAGCTCATACTCCTACGGTCTAGGCATCGGCTACAACGTTACCGACAAGATAAAGGTGAACGCCGCATGGTTCCAGACCTTGTACGACGACTACGACAAAGCTCCAGACGCCATGGGCGTTAAGAACTCGTTCACCCGCACAAACCGTGTGATCGGTGTAGGCGTGGATTTCAAGTTTTAAAGAGGAGAGAGGAGTGAGGAGAGAGGAGAGAGGAGTGAGGAGTGAGAATAGCTCAAGCCTCAAAACACACCGCAGCCCTCTCTCCTCCAAATCATTTCTCACTCCTCTCTCCTCACTCCTCTCTCCTCCAAATCATTTCTCACTCCTCACTCCTCTCTCCTCACTCCTCTTTAAAACCCTCCTCTCTCACCCAAGGTACTCCGCAAAGATTTTTGCGGCAGTAAC
>CALZAP010000059.1 GCA_945614335.1 uncultured Prevotella sp. | reverse complement strand
GATAAACGCGGATAGTGCGCAGCCATTCTTCATTCTTCATTCTTCATTCTTCATTTTTCATTCTTCATTCTTCATTCTTCATTCTTCATTTAAAGACATTCTTCATTCTTAGTTTATCTTCAGGAATCGTGAAAATCCTGTCATGTCAAACACCTTCTTTATTTGTGGCTTGACTCCTGTGAGTTTCATCTGTCCCTTGTTTGCTGAAATCATCTTTTGCGCCTTCAGCACAACTCTCAGACCGCTACTGCTGATATAATCCAGTTCCGAGCAGTCCATTTCCAAATCCACTCCGGCTTCTGCCAATATCGGATTTATTTCACGTTCAAAATCACCTGCGTTGATGGTGTCGATACGATTACCTGTTTTCACGAGAACACTGTTCCCGTTTCTTACTATTTCTGCCATTGTTTTATACTTTTATTTGTTAATGATTCGTACTTTATTCTTTTATTGTTTTCTTTAACGTCAAGACATTATGACCTTCAAGACGCTGATAAGTCACTTCGTTCATAATATTCTTGACGATATAAATCCCCAGACCTCCTATCTGTCTGTCTTCGGCAGATAGGGTTATATCTGCTTCCTCCACCTTTGTCGGGTCAAACTCCTTTCCCTTGTCGGTGATGGTAAATACCAACGACTTGCCGTCTCCATTTGCAGCTATCATCACACTGCCCTCCTCCTTTTTGGGATAAGCGTAGAGGATGACATTAGACACCACTTCTTCCAGGGCGAGATTAAGATTCATCTCCAACTCTGGTTCAAGTCCCAACTCGGACGCCACTTCTTCTACGAAAGCGGCAAGCTTGTCAAGCTCTTCCACCTCGTTTTTAATTACGATTTCTTTGTTCATATCTACAGGCTTTTTATTGTTGTTTTACTTTTATCTTCATTGCCATCATGGTGAGGTCGTCGCTCTGCTCAGCTCCGTTGGCATGCTCCAGAACAGTCTTGCCGATAGCATCAACAACTTCACGGGCTGCGAGGTCAACAGTTCCATTGAGTTCTTCAATGAGATTGTCGTCACCATATTGCTCCTTCTCTTTATCCTCTGCTTCTGTAAGACCGTCGGTATATAGGAACAACAACTTTCCATCAATGGATTCCACCTCCTGCTCCTCAAACTCGAAGCCATCAAACAGTCCGGCAGGAATGTTCGGGCATACGTCCATATAGTGTGCCTTGCCGTCCTTTTCTACAAGTACCGGAGGATTATGGCCAGCATTGCAGAATGTGAGATGACCTGTTGTAAGGTCAACGACACCAACAAACAACGTTATGAACATTCCACTCTCATTGTTCTCGCCCATAGTGTCGTTGATTGAGGTTACAATCTGTGCAGGCGACACTCCTTGACCAGCCACGGTACGGAACAGGTTGCGGCAAACAGCCATAATCAGCGAGGCCGGAACACCTTTTCCACTGACATCACCGACGGCGAAATAGAAATGTTTGCCAACGAAGAGGAAGTCATACAGGTCACCACCTACTTCTTTTGCCGGTTTCAGCGAGGCATAGGCGTCAATGTCCTTGTGCTCTGGCATTGTCGGGAAGATTTTCGGTATCATGCCCATCTGTATGTCGTGGGCTATGCGCAGTTCTCCCTCTATGCGCTCCTTGTTGGCTGTGGTTGACTTCAGTTCCTCAATGTATTCCACAAGCGAGTGCTGCATGTCGTGGAAGGCACGGCTGAGACTGCTAATCTCGTCGTCGCCCCTCGCCACTTCTATCTCCTCCGTAAAATTGCCCCTGGCTATGATATTTGCCGTCCGGGCAAGTTTCTCAAGAGGATGTACACGCTGGCGAATTACCAATATGCATACAACCATCATAGCTAGAATGCCAAAGATGAAGATGCAAACAAGCACAAGCTTCAAGTTGTCATATCCTGCGAAGACATCGCTTTCAGGGCAGACGATAGCTACACTCCACCCTACCCTCTTCAATGGAGTGAAGAAGACATAGGAATCCTTGCCATTCGACATCTGGTCGGCAGGCATCGCCATCATGCCACGCTTGCCACTTGTCATAGCCTTTCCCAATTCCTGCACTTCGGGATAATTGTCGTTGTCGAGTGTTTCTGTAAAAATGGTTTCCTTCGAGAGTATCGAAGTGTCGGGATGTACAAGATACACGCCCCCACGTCCCAAGGCAATGGTATGCGAATTGGGGTAAGGTCGGAGGTTGCTTAGCAACTGCGAAAGCCATTTCTGCGAAATGTCCACTGCTACAATACCCACAAAAGTGCCTTTGGCATCGTAAATGGGAACAGAATAGGTACACATCTGGTCGCTGACTATAATCTCTGATGCATCATCGGCGACGTCGATGTATGGGTCGGTCCAATATGGCCTGTCCAGCAGTTTGGCAATCTGATACCAGTCCATATATTGATACTGATAGGTTTCGCTGCCTTCCTGTTCAGTCAATATTTCATTCTTGTCCCTATAGGAGTATGCTGAGAAATACTTTCCCTTACCTTTATTCTGATAATAGTCCGGTTCGAAAGCTATTGAACAGCCCAGGACATTGGGGTTGTTCTCGAGCATAAGCCTCGAAAATACAAACATTGAGTCGGGAGTATCAAGATGACGCACGATGAAAGGCATCATGTTGCGTGTAGCCACCTCCACGGAATTGAGCACGTTGCTCATTCTAAGCACTGTGTTGTCAAGTTCATGCAGTGCGCTCTTTTCCGCTTCCTCCTTTATTGCCTTTCGCGAATAGTAGAAATTAGTGGCAAAAACCACAAGGAAGATTAACGTAGCCAACAAAGCCACGAACACACTTAACTGAGCCGCAAACGATTCTCTAAACTTTTTCATACCCCTATCTCTTTAAATCGTTGTAAGTAAATGGCTTATCGATATAATCACCCTCTATCAACAGTTGCGACGCCTTCTCCACCATCTTCTTTTGAAGCACAAAAGAAGGTTTAGTTGTCTTAGTGTCGTTCTGCAGACGTAGCACTTCCTTCAGCATCAGTTTCTGAAGAATGCGGTTTGTTGGTATGTTATAGCGTCTCACATAGCCCATGACTATCTCAAGAGCCTCCTCGGGATGCTCATGACACCACAGCCACCCACGTTTGGAAGCCTTGGCGAATTTCTCTGCCGTAGCCTTGTTCTGGTTATAATACTCACGCGTGACATAAAGTCCGTCTTCTGGCAGGTCAAAGCCATGGTCAGCCAAGCGCAACACGCAATTGTCGTTCAGCGTGACGTTGGCTTGCTTGAGCTGGTAATACTCGTTATAGCTCGTGACAAGTGTAGCGTCAATGGCACCTGAGAGAAAAAGCGACACATTGTTGGTAAACCTGACGAACTTGTAGTCCAGCCCATTCCGCTTGCTGAAAATCATTGCCGGCAGAGAGAATCCCGCATTCCACTTCCCTACTCTCTTGCCCTTGAGTTTCATAGGATTTTTCCCGTCACGCCCAACTATCATTATACTGCTGTGCTGGGAAGTCTGCATAAGGTTGACGAGTCTCATTCCCCACTCCATGTCCTTCAATGCATCGAGCAGCTGCATTGTAGTGAACTGGCACTCGCCATTCTTGAGCAACACGTATGAAGAGATGGAGTTGGTGGGGAACGTTATCGTCACGTCAAGTCCCTCATCCTTGTAAAATCCCTTTTCCTTCGCCACGAAATAGCCGGCAAACTGAGCCTGTGCATGCCACTGCGGAGCGAAGACCACTTTCTCCAAAGCATCAATATGATTAACGACAGCCAAGGCGACCACCAAGACTACAAATCTTAGTTCGCCTAAAACGACTTTCGTCGTCCTTATAAAATCTATCTTTCTGTTCATTTTTATATATATAATAATGTGTAACTAAATCTGCCTCTTCGCCATCTTGTAGAACAAGCCTTTTCGTTCCATCAGCTGCTCGTAGTTTCCTTCCTCCACTATCTCGCCCTTATCCAACACTATGATACGGCTGCAGTGGCGTATGGTGCTCAGCCTATGAGCTACGACGATTCGGGTACAGTCGAGTTTGTCAAGGTGTTCGGCAACTAGCTTCTGGCTTATGTTGTCAAGTGCGCTCGTTGCCTCGTCAAACAACAGTATGGAAGGATTGGCTATCAATGCTCTTGCAATAAGAATGCGTTGTTTCTGTCCACCACTGAAGCTTGCATTGCCTTCACTAACTATTGTTTGCATCTGCATTGGCATCTGACGTATGTCATCGGCAATGCCTGCCATCTCGGCCGCCCTCCATGCATCTTCCATCGTGCTGTTTGGGGCTGTTATGGTGATGTTGCTGAAGATGTCCCCAGAGAATAGGCTTCCACCCTGAAGGCATGTTCCTATAAGGCGACGTAAACTTGTCTTGTCACATTTCGACAAATCATAGTTGTCATAGAACACTCCGCCTGCCTGTGGATGCTCGAAGCCAAGCAACAGTCTGAGCAATGTGCTCTTTCCACACCCCGAAGGTCCTACAATGGCCACATAGTCGCCGGGGGAAATCTTCAAATTGAAATGTCTGAAAAGCCAGTTGCTTTCATCGCTATATCTGAACGACAGGTCGCTGACTTCTATATTACCGCTCAGATACTGCACTTGCGGGGCGTCGGGCTGCAGTTCTGGTACCGTTTTCAGCACCGGAGCGGCAATTTTCATTAGCGGGAATATTTTTGCAATGTTAGGTATAGTGGCTGTCATGTCTGCCATAGCCGAAGCTATCATTCCATAAGCCACACTGAAGGCAATGAAGTCTGAAACTCCCACCTTTTCCTCCACGGCATACCAGTAAAGCACTGCAATGCTGCCCATTTGGCACAATGCAATAAGTGCAGGCATGATTTTCACGGTCAGTGGCGGATTGTATGTGATATGGGCACAACGCCGGTATAGGTCAAGCCACTTTGTGAATATCCTCTTCTCCGACCCCGTAAGTTTTACTTTCTGTATACCTGAAAAGATGTCGTACTCCATACTGTCCAGATCCGACTTATGGTCTGCGAGTTCAAGTTCCTCGTTATACATCTGCCAGGCATAAACCACGATGAGCATAGTATGTATGGCAAGTACTATCAGCGACGGCCCCAGCAAGGCCTTTGCGTAAACGATAATCTGGAACACATATATCACGGCAAAGAAGAGAGTGAAGAAAGTTCCCCTTACCGCTTCACTGGCAAATGCGTTTATTCTCCTAAGCGACGATATGCGGTTTGTTATGTCGCCAGAAGTGTGTTGCCAAAAGAATTTTGTATCGAGAGTGAAGATGCGTGACATGAAGGCCATCTGGAAGTTCATCTGCACAATGTCTTTCACACGGAGCACAAGTTTGTTTCTCATCACCTCAATGAGTGCACTGCCCACCGTGACACCACAGAACAGTGCTGCCATTGGATACAGGTCGGCAAGTATTCCGTTAGGTATCACATTATTGAAAAGCTGCTTGTTGATAAAAGGCAGAAACATACCGAAGAGGCTAACGGCAAAAGCGGCAAGGAGCAGGGACGAAAATGCAGACATGGGGGTCACTCTCACTATAAACTTCATAATGTCCCTTGCCGTAAGTGCCTTTGGCGGGAAACAGGGATAGAAGTCAAGGGCATCTGTTTTTACCGTCTTCATAAGTTCTGCGTCAACGTTTCTCACATTTCCGTCAGCATCTATGCATTTATACCCGAACACCCATTTCCTTGGTATGAAAAGAAGCATGTTTCCATCAATGTCTTGACCTAACTTGGGTCCCACTGTTGACTTCCACCACGTTCCGTTGAGTGATATCCTGCGCTGCATTATCCCCATAGGCCTAAGGATGCGTTCAAGTTGTTCGTCGGGTGTCAGGAAGCCATCGTCGTCAAGCACATAGTCAGTCACCTTCAGATACTCCAGCAGCTTGTGTATGACATAGTTGCCTGAGGTCCTTGTCGACCCTCGGTCGACCTTGAACCCCATATCCTTGGCGGCATCCCCGAACACCTCTCTCAGTGATGCAATCTCTCTTTCGCGCCTTTTGCTTATTTGGTCGTCAAATAACATCTTCTTTTTCTGTTAATCATTCCATGTCCCCGGAACATTCCATCAGCATACGGTATTGGCCCTCTTGTGAAATAAGCTCATCGTGAGTGCCTCGCTGTACAATCTTTCCGTGGTCCATCACTATTATCTCGTCGCAGTCACGCACAGTACTCAACCTATGGGCAATGACAATGATTGATGCGCCACACTGCCTTATGGCCTGCATAACGTCACGTTCCATTGCGGTGTCGAGCGCGCTGGTTGCCTCGTCGAGCACGAGTATCACAGGTTCTCTTGCCAGTGCCGTTGCTATCTCCATACGCTGTCGCTGACCGCCGGAGAAGTTGCCTCCTCCTTTTAGAAGGCGTGTGTTAAATCCTCGTGGTCGGGAAATGATGTCATCACGTATTCCCGCATCTATACAAGCCATGGTCATTGTGAAATCCTCAATGGAGTGGTCCCACATCTTCAGGTTCTCTGCTATGGTGTCGTTAAACAACACCACATTCTGGTCTATTACCGCCACAGAGCTGACAAACTCTTCATGACTGATTTCCTTTGCGTCCCGTCCGTCGAACAGCACCTGTCCGCTCCAAGGCTCATAAAGTCTTGAAACGAGCTTTGCAATAGTGCTCTTGCCACATCCCGATGCCCCCACGATAGCCACGCTTTTTCCTGGTTTCAATGTCATCGAGAAATGGCTTATCAGCGGTTCGGCCGTAGGGTTGTATCCGAAGGTGACATCACGCAGTTCCAGTTCGCCCCCAAGTTTTTTCATTTCGGTCTCGCTGGTTCTCGCCTTCATTGTAGTTCTGGACCGGATATGCCAACACGTCGTCAATTCTTTCCATTTGAGACCTCATCTCAATCACCGTCGTCGAACCCTTCATGAGTCCCATGGCAGGTTTCATGAATTCCGCCATAAATCCCTGAAAGGCCATAAGCATACCAATGCTGAACTCTCCTTTCAGAATGAGTGCCGCTCCAAAAATGAGCACACAGCTATTGGCAAGATGGGCGAAGATATAAGGATAGAAAGAACGTTTCTGCATGATTACCTCCTGGTTGTACCGTCTTGCGAAATTGCCGGCCCAAAACTCAAAGAACCCTCTTTCTGCACCTGCAGCCTTAATGCTCTCCATATTGTCTATACACGACATGGTGATGCCGTAAGAACGTCCCATACTCTGCTCAAGGGCACGGCTGAGGTTATTGCGCAACTCGCGCTCGTCAACCACCACATAGGCATTGATGGCCAACACCACAATGCCCAGAATTGTGAGCAAAAGGCTGTATTGCAACATCAGTGCCACATAGAAAGCAAGCAACATCACGTTTACTGCATACGGTGCAAGAATGGACACCAGGTTTGTCGTAATGGTTTCGTTAAGTGACTGCCTCTGCACTATGTCGCCTACATACCTGTGGCTATAGAACTCTATCGGG
>CALZAP010000058.1 GCA_945614335.1 uncultured Prevotella sp. | reverse complement strand
AGGTTGGTGTTGGCAGCGGGGTCGCCGTATGACAGCTCACCTGAGCCATAGCCATACTGTCCATTGTCATAAATCCAGGTCTTCTCCTCACCCACTCCACCGGCGAGCAGTGTCCACACCTCAGAAGTGATGAAGTCGGTGCAAATCTCGTCAATGACAAACTTTGTCTCGTTGCCATAAACGACACCCGAGCGTGTCTCCACACCAAACTGCACAGCATACTCTCCGGCGAAAGGCATCTTCAGTGTCACCTTTTGGGCCTGATAGCGTCCTTGGGGAGTTTCCCAAAGTGCTGTGTATGACGAGCCCATCTTGCTTTCAAGATAGACGATATTCGGATTCTGGCTGTCGTGGGTTACGGTGTAAGCCGCTCCCTCCGCCAAATCCTCAGGCTTGATACTACCCTCACCCAACTCATAGTCGGTGGGCGAACAAGCAGTGAAGCCCATTGCCATGGCAACAAGTGCCACGAACATATAAATATATCTTAGTTTCATATCAATGAACTTTAATTTTTTAATTTTTTAATTCTTTAATCTCGCACAACGTGCGATTACCATCCCTCGTTCTGCTTCAGCACATTGTTGGAAAGAGTAATCTGGTTGTTAGGAATCTGGCAGAGTCCCTTCTTGGCCTTGATGTTCTCGGCCTTGATGGTCACCACTTCGTCGACACCGCCCGACACGAGAGTCTGCTGTGTGGCTATGGTATTGGCAGCCACGTCAAGTCCCTGTCGCAGTAGGTCGTAGTATCGTATTCCCTCAAATGCGAACTCCAGTCGTCGCTCGTTCATGATGTTTTCCTTTGTGGCTGTTAGCTGCACGTAGTTGGAGTTGAGAGTGCCGTCGTCCATACGGTAGGCACGCTTTCTCACCTGGTCGAAGTATTCCTGTGCCTTTGGACTGCCCAATTCGGCTGCCATCAGCAGCACGTCGGAATAGCGGAGGATGATCACATCCTGCCACTGTGCTGTCATGGCGTCGCCAGGAGCTCCCCATGCCATTGGCAGAGGTGTGCAGTCGGTAGTTGCCATAGGAGTGTATTTCTTCACATAGTAGCCAGTGTATTCGCGTTGGTCGAGCAATGCAGTGGCATAGTCCTTTTTCTGGTCGATGCCTTCGGCTGTTATATTGATGATTGACGCGTCACGACGCTGGTCGCCATTGCCGTAAGCCTTATAGAGTTTTGGATTTACCGTACCTATACCCCATCCGTAGCCGTATGGCGAGCAGTCTATGCCTGAGATACCGCGTATGCCAAGGTTTACAAGCCAACGGTTACCGTCGTTGTTGCCGTTGTAGTCATGCGTGTCGTTGCACTTCATCACAAGCACAAACTCGGCGTTGCCTGTTCCTGCGTAAGTAGATCCGGCGAGCCAATCCTCGTAAGTGCTGTTGGCTTCCTTTTCCAGTCTGCCAGAAGAAGCTGCAGGCCAAAGATTCTTGAAGTTCTCGATGAGAGCGAACTCTCCCGATGCTATGATATCCTCACATGCAGCCAGAGCCTCAGCCTTCGAGCACCACTGCGGTTCTTTTCCAAACCTTCCAGTATAATAAAGGTATGCGCGCGCGAGGATGCCTTCTGCTCCATATTTTGTCACATGACCGTCGTTGGCGGAGGCGTTTTCCTTCGGATATGCGTTGGCCGGAATATTCTCAATGGCGTATTTCAGGTCGTTGAACACGACGGCATACACGCTGTCGGGCTCGGCCTGCGGAACGTTTGCTGATGTTGGTTCTGTGATGAGCGGCACGTTCTCAAACATTCTCACGAGGTCGAAATAGCATAGAGCTCTCAGTCCTCTTGCCTCACCGATATACTTTCCGTGTGTGGCATCTGAGTTCCACTGTATCTGTCCTTCTCGAGTGATAAGCTCATTGCATCGGTTTATGGCAGCATAATAAGCCTTCCAGTCACTTTCCCACATGCTGGTGTATGAGGGAGCTGGCGCCATGTCAAACTCATCGACGATGTTAAAGTTCTTGGCGTCGTTCATGCCTGCTCCCGCAAAGCACTCGTCGCTCTGTAGCATTGAGCCGAAAGTCAATGGCATACTGCCCGTGGATGTTGTCTCACGCCATCCGGCATAACATCCGATGAGGGCACGCCATGCGTCGCTCTCGGTCTTGTAGAAAGTCTGGGTGTTGGATTCTGTCGTGCTTTCCACATCCAGGAAACTTTCCGAGCATGAGGTCAGTGACATGGTTGCCACCATCGCTCCTGCTGTCAATATATTAATTTTCTTGATGTTCATAATTCAATCGTTTTCTTTTGTTTTCTAATTTAGAACTTAAGATTTACTCCCACGATGAATGTGCGTGGACGTGGATAATAACCGAGGTCAACACCTGACACCCAGCTCGACGTACCGTAACCTATTTCTGGGTCCATACCGTCATACTTGGTGAAGGTGTAGAGGTTCTGAACCTGGAAGTAGAGGCGGGCCTGAGAGATGACATTCTTCCAGTTAAGGAGCTTGGCGAAGTCATAACCGAGGGTTACATTGCTTATTCTCAGATAGTCGCCGTCCTGCATGTAAAGGTCGGAGAACTCCCAGTTGACATTCGACTCAAGCACTCTTGGATACTTGTTGCTTGTTCCCTCTCCAGTCCAGCGCTGAAGTATGGCAGAGGTGTAGTTGGCCTTCTTGTTGGCGTGGTTGCGGTAGCTCTGTACGATCTGCTGTCCGAAGGCTCCGTTTGCTGTCACAGAGAAGTCAAAGTCCTTATAAGAGAAACCGAGGTTGAAGCCCATGGTGAAGTCTGGAGTACCGTTGCCGAGGTCCACCTTGTCGCTCTCGTTGATGATACCGTCATGGTTTACATCCACATACTTCACGTCGCCAGGCTGCACATTTGACTGCTTCACTCCGTTGCCGGCAGCAATCCAGTCGTCAATCTCCTGCTGGTTCTGGAAGATTCCTGCGGTCTTATATCCCCAGAAATAACCTATGGCATGTCCGTTCTGTGCACGATAGAACTCGTCGGAGTTGTCGTAGAGCTGGTTGGTGTCGCCGTGTATGATACCGTCCTCAGTAGGTATGTTGCCCACCTCGTTGTGGTTCCAAGCTCCGTTTACGCCAATATTATATTGGAAGTCCTTGCCTATATGGTCGTTCCATGTGAGGTTAAGCTCCCATCCGTAGTTCTTCACGTCACCACCATTGATATATGGAGCCCCAGTACCTGCTGTAGCCAATACGGGAGCCTGAACGAGCCAGTCCTTGGTGGTCTTCCAATACCAGTCGAAGTTCACTCCGAAACGACCGTCGAGCAATCTTGCGTCGATACCGAGGTTGGTCTGCTCCGAAGTCTCCCATGTCACGTTCTCGTTTCCGAGACGGCTTGGATATGCACCCCAGTTGCCGCTCTGTGCTGTCGAGCCCATACCTGTTCCGAAGTTGTAGTGGGTGTTGCTGCTGGTGATGGGTGCTACATACTGGTAGTTGCTGATGTTCTGGTTACCCACCTGACCCCAGCTGGCACGAATCTTCAGGAAGTCGAGCCATGACTTGGTATTCTCCATAAACTTCTCGTTGGTCACGGTCCAACCTGCTGATACTGATGGGAACCAGCCATAGCGATGGCCACGGGCGAAACGGCTTGATCCGTCGGCACGCACAGTGGCGTTAATCATATAAGTCTCCTTGAAGTTCCATCCCAGGCGGGCGAAGTAGCTCACCGTGCGGCTCTTGTCGTGAGGAGCACCCGAAACAGAGAGTCCGTCGTCGGTTGACGTTCCTGTGGTGTTGGAGATATAAGCGTGTTCCCAATTGTCGTAGCCGTCCTTGAGATAGCCGTTGGCAGCATAGAGCGAAGTGCCCTCGTATGAAGAAGTCTCCATACCTACGAGCGGTGTGAACTCATGCTCGCCGAGGTTGAAGATATATGAAGCGGTGTTGGTCCATGTTGCGGTAAAGCCATGTCCCATACTCTGCGAGGCACTTGTCTTTGTCTCGTTGTAAGAATAGTTGCTGAGGTGATACATTGGAGAGAACGAACGGTATTCCGAAGTGGAATACACGAGTCCTAACTGCGAACGTATCTTGAGGTTCTTGACAGGCTCTATCTCGCCATAGATATTACCGGTGAAGTTGACTCCGCGGTTCTCGTTCTGGTTGTTGAGCATCATCGAACCGTAAGGGTTGCCCTGCTCTGCCCACCAACTGTTGGCTGACGATGTGTCGTAGTATGGCTGGCCGTAGTAGCCGTCAAAGCCACCACCTGCAGCGGCAGCCTCGGTTGTTGAGCCACTGAACACATTGTTGGCAAACACTCGTAAAAGAGGAGAAGCGGCGAAAGCTCCGCGAAGGGTGTTGTTATACTGGTTGCCCACGCTCACACCGCGTGTCTTCTTGTATACCACGCCGAGCTGCTCTCCTATCTTAAACCACGACGCTATCTGCTGGTCGGCGTTCAGTCGGAAGTTATAGCGTTTGTAGTTCGACACGTCGTCGCCGCCCACGATACCTTCCTGGTCCATGTATCCTAGAGAGAGGGCAAAGGTTGAAACCTTGCTACCGCCGTTGATGCTCACGTTGTAGCTTTGTGTCATGGCGTTGTCCTTGAACATCTGGTCTATCCAGTCGGTGTCGTTCAGCTGTCCGTCATTATTATATATGTCATACTGTGTCCAGTCGAAGAGCTTGTTGCCGCTGTTCAAAGCCTGCTCGTCCATTATGGCCTGATACTCTTTTGCGTTGAGCATCTTGATCTTTCGTGCTGCGCTCTGCCATCCCATATATCCGTCGAAGGCCACCTGTACCCTGCCTTCCTTTCCGTGCTTTGTAGTCACGAGTACGACACCGTTAGCAGCCTGCGCACCATAGATGGCAGCCGATGCGGCATCCTTCAGCACATCGATGCTCTCAATGTCTGCAGGGTTGACTGTCGAGATGTCGCCCCCCACACCGTCTATAAGGTATAGCGGACCAGAGTTGCCCACCGTACCGAGACCGCGGATGATAACCTTCATGTCAGAACCCGGCTGACCAGATGTCGACTGGATGTTCACACCCGGTGTCTGTCCTTGCATGGCCTGCAATGGACTGGTGGTGTTTAGCTTCTGGATGCTCTCGCCCTTCATCTGCGTTGTTGCACCGGTGACGAGCTTTTTCTTCTGCACTCCATAACCTATTACCACCACCTCGTCGAGCGACTTTCCGTCTTCAGCAAGCTCAACGTTGATGACGTTGCCGCTCACCTTCACCTTCTTCGTCACATATCCCAGATATGAGAAGACGAGTGTTTGACCGTCATTGGCGTTGATGGTGTAGTTGCCGTCGAAGTCGGTGACAGTACCAGACTTCGACCCTTCCACTTGGACAGTGGCGCCTATAAGCGGTTCATTGTCCGTTGCCGAGGTCACCTTTCCGGTAATGGCCTTGGCTACAATGTTGCCTGCTCCAAAGAATGTCGCGGCTTGCATAACGAGCAGCAATGCCACGATAACAGTCTTTCGAGTCAGACCAACTGTAAGAGTGTCGAGCACAAGGCCCGGACATCTTTTGATTGATGATGTACTCATAGTAACATTGTTAGTTTAACTTGTTTATTTATTATTTGTTTTTTGAATAATCCTTGTAAGTTAGGTTTCCGTTTGCAAAATTAGTCAAATAATAATAAACAAGTGTGCTAAAATGTTATATTGATAGTACTATTTTGTTATCTACGCGGTCAAAATGTTGCAAGATAATACCAAAATATGCTAAAATAGTATTATGAGTGTCTGTTATATACCTAATCCGTCGGAAAAAGAAACATCGATGGCCTTGCTCTGAAGTATCTTCGAATGAGGCGGAATACTGTGGGTGAGCCAGATGTTACCGCCCACTATGGAGTGATGGCCGATAGTGATGCGTCCGAGCACCGACGAGTTGCTGTATACGGTGACATAGTCTTCGAGTATCGGGTGTCGCGGACAGTTCACCATGTGACCTTCCTCGTCATACTTGAAGCTCTTCGCTCCCAGCGTCACGCCTTGGTAGAGGGTTACGTGGTTGCCTATGATGGCCGTCTCACCTATCACCACGCCGGTGCCATGGTCGATGCTGAAATACTCGCCTATGGTGGCTCCGGGATGGATGTCTATACCGGTCTTGGAGTGGGCAAGCTCTGTGATGATGCGCGGGAGTACGGGTATGCCCAGCACATGCAGTTCATGGGCTATACGATAGTGGGTCATGGCGTTTACCACGGGATAGCAGAATATCACCTCGCCGTAGTTGTTGGCGGCGGGGTCGTTGTCGAACATTGCTTCCACATCGGTATACAACAATCGTTTCACCTCAGGGAGTCGGTCTACAAACGACAATGCCAATTCCACGGCACACTTGGGAGCCAGTGCTTCATCCTCGTCGCTATTGAAGAGCAGTCCGCATGAGATTTGTTCTTTCAGCAATGAGTATAGCGACTCCACATTCACACCTATATAATATTGTCTAATCTGTTCCTCCGGTTGCCTTTTGTAGAAATAGTCTGTAAAGATGATTGTCTTACACAGACTGATTATCTGCTTCACTGTCTCAATATTAGGCAGTGGTGCATGTCCTCCCGGCACAAAACTGTCTTCCTTCACTGTGTGGTTCGACAGTATCTCGATATTCTTTTTCAGCACTTCGCTTGCTTTCATATACAATCCTCTCTATGTCCCTTTTTTTATATACTTATCTCCCCCCTTATACTTCTCTGCATATAATTCTTCACCTGATGCCAGTCGCTATATATTCCTTGCAGATACATCAGTTTGGTCACGGCACTCTCCACGGTACTGTCATGACCGCTTATCACGCCGGCTTCCTTCAACTGGTACCCTGTGTCGTATCGTCCCATCTCCACGCTGCCTGCCATGCACTGTGAAATGTTCACTATTATCTTTCCCTGGTTAGTAGCATCCTTCAGGGCTCGCGTCAGCCATGGGTATTGCGGAGCGTTGCCGCTGCCGTAGGTACGCATCACGATGGAGCGGAGCTTCGGACTCATCAACACATGGCGTATGTGTTCCTCCTGTATTCCGGGAAACACGGTGAAAACGATTACACTGGGGTCGAGCACAAACCTTGGCTGCACCGACTTTGAGTAGTCGGGCATGAGTATTCTGCTCGTATGGTAGTTGATGTTCACGCCGGCGTCGGCCAGATGACCGTAGTTGAAACTCTCAAACGCATTGAAATTGTCGGCACTCTGCTTCGTGGTTCTGTTGCCTCTCATCAGATGACCGTTGAAATATATACATACCTCAGGCACCATGGCCTTGCCGTCCTGATACTTCGCGGCCGCTATCTCTATACTCGTAATCACATTCTCCTTTCCGTCGGTCCTCACCTGCCCTATCGGCAGCTGGCTTCCGGTGAGTATTACCGGTTTTGTGAGGTTCTCAAGCATATAGCTCAGGGCCGATGCCGTATAAGCCATAGTGTCCGTACCATGAAGAATCACAAAACCGTCGGTCGATTCGTAATGTTCAGCGATAATGTTA
>CALZAP010000057.1 GCA_945614335.1 uncultured Prevotella sp. | reverse complement strand
ATATACCACTAGACACGTGCTTGCATTCTTGCAGTCCTCAGGTATGAGGTCGAGGTTCTCCTCGTAATGTATGAGCATTCCCTCTTTCTCCAACTGTCTTGTCAGCGGTGTTGCCGTTTTGTCATATCCTGCCACGACAAGTCCTTTGCCGAGGAAATATCGGGCAATGGCACTCATTCCGATGCCACCTGCACCGATGAAGTATACTGATTTTATATCTTTAAGTTCCACTTTTTGTAGATTTATTATTTTTGTTTCGCATCTTCCGCCAATTTCAGCACCTCGTCGGCAATGATGTTTGCGGAGTCTGGGAGTGCGAGTTTCTTTATGTTCATGCTCAGGCTTTCGAGTTTGCCTTCGCTCTTCACTGTTTCCAATGCGAGGTCCACAAGTTCGTCAGGAGCTTGTGAGTCCTTCATTATCATGGCAGCCTGCTTGTTGACAAGGGCCATCGCGTTTTTGGTCTGATGGTCTTCCGCCACATTGGGAGAAGGAACGAGAATCACAGGTTTGCCTATAAGGCAGAATTCAGATATGCTGCTTGCCCCAGCCCTGCTGATAACAAGGTCGGCAGCCTTGTATGCAGTGCCCATGTCGCTGATGAAGTCGGTAACCACGAGGTTTTTTACGGGTTCTACATTAGCCATCTGGGCATTGATTTTTGCGCTGTAGTATTTTCCCGTCTGCCATATTATCTGCACCTCCGCCTTCCTTATGACATCGAGTCTGCGCAAGATGCTCTCGTTCACGGTGCGTGCCCCGAGACTTCCTCCCACAAACAGGATGGTTTTCTTTTTCGGGTCGAGTCCAAACGAGGCTATAGCCTCTTCACGTGTCATTGCAGTCTCAAGCAGGTTCTGTCTCACAGGATTGCCCGTAATCATTATCTTGTCGGCAGGGAAGAAACGCTCCATGCCCTCATAAGCCACACAAATCTTCTTCGCCTTCGAGGCAAGATGTTTGTTAGTGACTCCAGCATAAGAGTTTTGCTCTTGAATGAGACAAGGAATGCCCATTTTCGCGGCTGCGTCGAGAGTAGCTCCACTGGCATATCCACCGACGCCCACTGCCGCATCTGGTTTGAAGTCCTTCACTATAGACTTCACCATGCGCAGGCTTTTCAGGTAGTCCAAAGCCACGCCAATATTCTTTGGCGACCACAACGGACGTATAAGTCCCCTCACCGGCAGTCCTTTTATCTCGTATCCTGCCGCCGGCACCCTTTGCATTTCCATTCTGCCTTCAGCTCCTACAAACAATATCTGCGCCTCAGGTCTTTTTGCCTTTATGGCATTGGCAATGGAGACTGCGGGGAAGATGTGTCCTCCCGTCCCTCCGCCGCTTATTATGATTCTAATACTGTCACTCATAGTTTCTTCCTGTTATAAGACCGCAAAGATACTAATTTTTGGTCTTATTCAACCATTATTTCCCGTTTTTTTTCTTTTTTCGCCTAAATGCTTGATATTATCGAATTTCTTGGTGCTTTTTTCATAACCATTTCCTGATTATCGTCAGCAGCCACCTTCTCTTTCACCTTTCGTTTTGCCGACCTGCTGATGCTCAATATCATTCCTATGTAGGCACAGTTGATGACTGTCGACGTTCCTCCCTTGCTGATGAGCGGGAGAGGCTGACCGGTGACAGGTGCGAGACCAACTGCCACCATCATGTTGAACACAGCCTGCACCACAAGCAGTAAAGCCAGTCCCATGGCAAGGAATGCGGGGAAATTGTTGTCACACCTGTTGGCTATCCTTGCCGCCCTGAACAGCAGCACGATATACAGGAACACGACGACCGCGGCTCCCACGATTCCCATCTCCTCGATGATGATGGCGTAGATGAAGTCGGAGAAAGCCTGTGAGAGGAAATCCCTCTCCACCGAATTGCCAGGACCCTTGCCAATGATATTGCTTGAGACGATGGCGATGTTGGCATGAGCCACCTGTGCATCTTTGTCAAGGTCGTAGTCCTTGGGTGCTACAGGCTTGTTGTCTACAAACTTCTTTATTCTTCCTTTCCATGTGCCAAGACGCTGCAGCTTTCCAGGCTTTGACCTCACATCCTCTACATTGTCCTTTTGTATCTCCTCTGTCTTTGTCAGGTTTGGATTGGTGGTCGCCTCGTCGTTGCCAAGTATCATTATGCTGCCTACAAACAATGAGATACAGATGGTGACAAATCCAAGCAGTTTGCCAAGTTGCACCATAGGCACTCGCCCTACAACCATCATGAGGAAGATGACGAAACCGAGCAATGCCGCCGTAGAGAGGTTTTCCTTTCCTATGAGAGCCGCCATGGGAACAAGAAGAAACAAGATGAACCTGAATGCGTTCTTGTCGGTGGTTCCATGCTCGTTCTGCATTGCGCTCAGTATCTGTGCCGTTGCAAGCACCATGGTACCTTTTGCTATCTCAGAAGGTTGGAACGTCAAGGCTCCCACACCTATCACTCTGTTGGCGCCGTTGATGGTCTCACCGGCAAAAAGCACCCAGAGCAGCGTGAAAAAGGAAATGAATATCAGTACCGGAGTAAACAGTTTGAAATACCTGCACGGTATGTTCAAGATGACGATGGTGACTATCAGTCCGAAAATGATAGTCATCGAGTGTTTGACAATAGGCATTATATAGTTGTTGCTGTTATAGGTCAAGTTGCTGGACGCACTGAACACCTCGACGATGCTTATCATGCAAAGCATGAAAAACACCATCCAGACCACTTTGTCGCCTTTGAAAAGATTGCCTATCTTACGTTTCATTGTTTACTTCCTTGTTTTATTGTTATAAGGCTCTCACCAGACTCTTGAACTGCTCTCCGCGGTCTTCCATGTTCTTAAACAGGTCGAAGCTGGCGCAGCAAGGGCTAAGCAGCACTGTCTCACCGGTTTTCGCCATCTTGTAGCATGCCTCTACACAGTCTTTCATCGAGTGGGTGTCGCACACAGGAATTCCGAAACCGTCGAAGAAGTTATGGAGTTTCGTGTTGTCGGCACCGAGATAAACCAGTCCTGAGCATTTTTCCTTCACGAGGTCGGCAATGGCATTATAGTCGTTGCCCTTGTCCTTACCGCCTATGATGAGTATCACCTTCGTCTTCATGCTTTCGAGTGCATACCAGCATGCGTCCACGTTGGTGGCCTTCGAGTCGTTCACATAATTTACGCCCTTTATTGTAGCCACCTTTTCCAGTCGATGCTCCACTCCCGGGAAGTCGCTGAGACTCTTTCTTATCACCTCATTCTTTATTCCTGAGATGTCGGAGGCGATGCCGGCTGCAAGACTGTTGTATATATTATGCTTACCGGTGAGGCTCATCTCCTCCTGCTCCATGTTGAATGGCATTGGCGTCTCAATGGTGTATTCGCCTTCTTCGATATATCCGATAGAGCCTTTCTCCTTTAATTCGGAGAACGGATAACATACTGCCTTTATGTCATATTTTTCCAGTTCACGCTTTATGATGGGGTCGTCGTTCCAGTAAATGAACGCGTCCTTGTCTGTCTGGTTCTGTATGATACGCATCTTTGCGTCTACATAGTTCTGCATGCAGTAGTCGTAGCGGTCGAGATGGTCGGGGGTGATGTTCAGGAGGATGGCGATGTCTGCACGGAAATCATACATGTTGTCGAGTTGGAACGAGCTGAGCTCGATGATGTAATATTCGTGCGGATCTTCCGCCACCTGCAGAGCCAAGGAGTTGCCGATGTTTCCGGCCAGTCCAGCGTCGTAGCCTGCTTCCTTGAATATATGGTAGATGAGCGAGGTGGTCGTGGTCTTGCCGTTACTTCCTGTGATGCATATCATCTTCGAGTCGGTATATCGTCCTGCAAACTCTATCTCGCTGATGATGTGTATTCCCTTCTCCTTTATCTTGCGTATCATGGGAGCCGTGTCAGGAATGCCAGGGCTTTTTATTATCTCGTCGGCATTGAGTATCTTCCCTTCCGTATGCTGTCCTTCCTCCCACTCTATATCGTGGTTGTCGAGCATGGTCTTGTATTTGTCCTTTATTGTCGACATGTCAGACACAAACACGTCGAATCCCTGTTTCTTTGCCAGTACTGCTGCACCTGCACCGCTCTCTGCGGCACCTAATATAACTATTCTTTTCATCTTTCTTTATCTGATCTTCAGTGTAATAATTGTCAATGCGGCCAAAATGATGGTCGTGATCCAGAACCTTATGGTAATCTTTGATTCATGGAACGGACGGTGTGGCCATTTCATTAATATGTATGTACTTGTTGAGTCGAGCTGCGAGTCGAGCTTCCTGAAGTTGTCGTGTATGGGAGTTGCGCGGAACACTCTCACCCTGCGGCCTTTCCTTTTCTGTATCTTAAACCACTGGGTCTGTATTATCACGCTAAGGCTCTCCACGAAGAAAATGCCGCAGAGGATAGGCAGCATCAGCTCTTTGTGGATAATGATGGCACACACGCCGATGATGCCTCCGATGGTAAGCGAGCCTGTGTCGCCCATAAACACTTGCGCTGGATAGGCGTTGTACCAAAGGAAACCTATCATTGCTCCCACGAAAGCGCATATAAACACCACAAGTTCCTCTGTGCCTGGAATATACATTATATTCAGATACGAGGCGTATTCTATGTGGCTGGACACGTAGGCAAGTATGCCTAACGCCACACCGATGACAGCCGAATTTCCTGCACACATGCCGTCCATACCGTCGTTGAGGTTTGCTCCGTTGGACACTGCCGTTACGACGAGGATTGTCATCAGCACAAAGAGTACCCATCCGGCGGCTTCCTTGTATTTTCCGCAGAACGACATTATCTCCGAATAGTCGAGGTTGTGGTTCTTGATGAACGGAATGGTGGTCTGCAACGACTTCTCCGCCTTGCTCTTGTGTTTCACCACGAGTTCCTGGTTTTGCCGTTCCATGGAGATGTTCTCCCTCATCACGGCGTCAGGGCTGAAGTACAGCACCAGTCCCACTATGAGGCCTATCGACACCTGTCCCACAATTTTGTACTTGCCTTTAAGTCCTTCCTTGTTGCGACGGAATATCTTGATATAGTCGTCGAGGAATCCCAAGAAGCCTAACCATATGGTTGTGACAATCATGAGTATGAGGTATATGTTCCTCATTCTTCCGAGCAGGATAGCAGGCACGAGAATGGCAACGATAATGATGATGCCTCCCATGGTGGGCACACCTTTCTTCTCCACTCCAAACGGGTCGATGCTTGCGTCGCGCTGCACCTCGGATATGTTTCTTCTCTTCATGTATTTGATGAACTTCTCGCCAAACCATGCGGAGATGACCAACGAGAGTATCAGTGCGAGAAGCGACCTGAAGGAGATATACGACCAGATATGGGCACCGGTGATGCCAAACTGGTCAAGAAATCTAAACAGATAGTATAACATTTGCCTTTATGTATTTTCTTGTTTATTGTGCGAATATTTTCCTCACTTCTTCCCTGTCGTCGAAATGATGTTTCACGCCCTTCACTTCCTGATAATCCTCGTGTCCCTTGCCAGCTATGAGTATCACGTCGCCCTTTTGCGCAAGCATGCAGGCGGTTCTGATGGCTTCCCTTCTGTCCACGATGCTTATCACCTTCTTCATCTGCTGTGGGTTAAGTCCCGCGAGCATGTCGTTGATGATGTCCTGTGGCTCTTCGAAGCGTGGGTTGTCGCTTGTGATTATCACCTTGTCGCTCTGTCTCACGGCTTCCTGTGCCATCAGCGGACGCTTGCCCTTGTCCCTGTTGCCTCCGGCTCCACAGACGGTAATCACCTGTCCCTTGCCGTCGAGCACCTCGTGTATTGCGTTCAGCACATTCTCCAGTGCGTCGGGGGTGTGGGCGTAGTCTACTATGGCAGTGAATCCCTCTGGCGAGCGTATAGGCTCCAGTCGTCCGCTCACGCTCTTCAACGTGCTCAGTATCACGAGGATGTCTTCCGGAGCCTTGCCCAACATCACTGCTGCCCCATATACGGCAAGGAGGTTGCTGACATTAAACTTTCCGATGAACTGCACCCCTACTTCACGTCCGTCGATGTCGAGATACATGCCTTCAAAGTGACACTCAATGATGCGTGCCTTGAAGTCGGCCATCGAGCGTGTGGAATATGTCTTCACCTTTGCCTTGGTGTTCTGCACCATCACCATACCGTTTTTGTCGTCGGCGTTTGTTATGGCGAAAGCGTCTTTGGGAAGCATGTCGAAGAATGCCTTCTTTGCGTCACGGTAGTTCTCGAACGTCTTGTGGTAGTCGAGATGGTCGCGTGTCAGGTTTGTAAACAGGCCTCCTGCGAATTTCAGCCCTCCGATGCGCTTTTGGGCAATGGCGTGGCTTGAACATTCCATAAAGGCATATTCACATCCCGCTTCCACCATTCTTGCGAGCATGCTGTTGAGCTCTATGGGGTCTGGCGTGGTATGGCTTGCGGGTATGGCTTCGTCTTCTATGTAGTTGCATACTGTCGACAACAGGCCGCAACGATGTCCGAACTTGCGGAACATATTATATAATAAGGTGGCGATGGTAGTCTTTCCGTTGGTACCTGTCACGCCCACGAGTTTCAGTTTCGATGTAGGGTCGCCGTAGAACATGGTGGCAACAGGACCTACGGCAGCCTCTGTCGATTCAACCACGACGTATGTCACTTCGTCGTTTAGAGTTTCGGGCATCTGTTCGCAGAGTATAGCCTTTGCGCCCAAGTCGATAGCCTTCTGAATAAACGAATGTCCGTCCACCTGTGTGCCTCTGATGGCTACAAAGAGGTGTCCGTTCTCTATGCGGCGTGAGTCAATATTCACTCCTGTAATCTCGATTTCCTTATTTCCTGTCATGTCGAGAGTCTTCACTTTGCTTAGAATTTCGTTCAGTTTCATATTATGCTCCTTTTGTTTCTAATTCATTGTCAATATGCACATTTGTCCGCATTTCACCACGGTTCCTGGCATTACGCTTTGTTCCTTTACCTTTCCGCAGCCATGGACGGTGGTCTTTATTCCCCTGCTCTCGAGCAGGAAGACGGCGTCTCTTGCCCCCATGCCTGTCACGTCAGGCACAATGTTCGCGTGGGTCTTCACATGTTTCAGCACCACTTCCCTTGGCTGTTCCTGCGTCTTTCCCCATATAGGGTTTCCGTTAGAGTAGCTGCCGTTCCACTGCGCGTTGTTTTTTATTCCGAGTCGGTCAAGCACGTATGAAGCCGCGAGAAGGTTTCCGTTTTTCACGCTTGGTATGAACACCGAGGCAGTGTCCCTTGCGTCTTCCACACTGAGTTTCAGATGTCTTGCCATCACTCCTTCCGCCACATGGTGGAACACCACTCCGCTCATGCCGCCTCCCGATGCTGGCAGTCCCGACTTTTGTATACACACTATGCAGCTGTACATAGGGTTGTCGGCAGGGAAGTAGCCTGCGAAGCTCAACAGGTAGTGTGTCACTCCGGTCTTGTATCCTCCTGCACCCTGCGACACCTGTGCCGTACCTGTTTTTCCAGCC
>CALZAP010000056.1 GCA_945614335.1 uncultured Prevotella sp. | reverse complement strand
CACACTGATGCTTGACCGCCCGCATTATGACACCACGATAGAGCCTGAAGAAATACCGTTAGACATTGTCTATGAAGACGACGACCTTATGGTGGTCAACAAGCCAGCGGGTCTGGTTGTGCATCCGGGATGTGGTAATTTTCACGGCACTCTTGTCAACGCCATTGCCTGGCACATGCGCAACATACCGTCATACGACCCTAACGACCCACAAGTAGGCCTTGTGCATAGAATAGACAAAGACACGAGCGGCCTGCTTGTCATAGCGAAGACACCGGAGGCCAAGACTTCCTTAGGAGTCCAGTTTTTCAACAAGACGACACACAGGAGTTACAATGCCCTGGTGTGGGGCAATTTTGTGGAAGACAGCGGCACTATAGAAGGCAACATTGGTCGCGACCCGAAAGACAGGCTTCGCATGGCCGTATTTCCCCAAGGTTCGGAAACCGGCAAGCCTGCAGTAACCCACTACAAGGTGTTGGAGCGCTTTGGATATGTAACGTTGGTGGAGTGCATACTGGAGACAGGCCGCACCCATCAGATACGAGCTCACATGAAGCATATAGGCCATCCTCTTTTCAGCGACGAACGTTATGGCGGCACAGAGATACTCCGTGGCGAACGCACCGGGAGCTACCGGCAGTTCATCCTCAATGGCTTCAAGACATGTCCCCGACAAGCCCTACACGCCAGGACACTTGGTTTTGTACACCCAAGGACAAAAAAGCAGATGGACTTCACGTCAGACATACCAGAAGACCTGGGCAATCTTTTAGAGAAATGGCGTCGATACACTCCTTCGCTGAAGGTATAAATAGTATAATAGAACAAAACTTTATATAGACACAACAAGTATTACAACAATGGAACAAGAGAAAAGGAAAATAGCCATAGTTTGCGGTGGCGACTCTTCGGAGCACGATGTTTCACTCCGATCAGCACAGGGTCTGTACTCATTCTTCGACAAAGATCGTTACGATGTATATATAGTTGAAATGAAGGGACTTGACTGGAACGTAGACTTAGGCGACGGAACCACTTCAAGAATAGACCTTAACGACTTCTCGTTCAAGAACAACGGTCACAAGATATTCTTCGACTACGCATACATCACCATACACGGCACCCCTGGCGAGAACGGAATTCTCCAAGGCTATTTCGAACTCATCGGCATTCCCTATTCCACCAGCGGTGTTCTTGTAGAAGCCATGACATTCGACAAGTTTGTACTCAATCAGTATTTGCGCAGCTATGGGGTGACAGTGGCCGACAGCCTGCTCATTCGCAAAGGCTACGAAGAGGTGGTCAGCGATGACGAGGTTGAAGAACGTATCGGAATGCCTTGTTTTGTCAAGCCGGCTGCCGACGGAAGCAGCTTTGGTGTTTCAAAGGTTAAGAACAAAGACCAGCTTGCCCCTGCCATACGCAAGGCAATGCTCGAGAGCAGCGACGTGATGGTGGAATCATACCTTGAGGGAACCGAGATATCTATCGGTTGCTACAAGACACGCGAAAAATCCGTGGTCTTCCCCGCGACAGAAGTAGTGACAAGCAACGAGTTCTTCGACTACGACGCAAAATACAATGGTCAAGTCCAGGAGATTACCCCAGCGCGCATAAACGATGACACAGCAAGACGCGTTGCCGAACTGACAAGCCACATCTACGACATTCTTCACTGTAACGGAATAATCCGCATCGACTACATTATAAGCAAGGGCAAAGGTAAGGACGGACAAGAAGTGGACAAGATAAACCTGCTCGAAATCAACACCACTCCAGGCATGACCCTCACCAGTTTCATCCCACAGCAGGTAAAAGCTGCCGGACTAAAGATGAGCGATGTACTGACAGACATTATAGAGAATCAGTTTTGAGAACAGATATTATGAATGAAGAATTTGACAATATTCGTGCCTACGGTCCGGAAGACTTGCCTGAGGCTTACGAGCGGCTGACGTCAGACCCACAGTTCAAGGCCGTTGTAGAGAAGGTATTTCCACATGTGCCTTTCGAGGCATTGTCGGCAAAGCTAAAGCAATGCAAGACAAACCTTGATTTCCAGATTGCCTTCTGCTACCCCTTCCTCAAGGACCTTCTTGCCAAAGCCAGTACAGGCTGCGACATAGACATCACAAATATCGACAACAAGCGTCGCTACACCTTCGTCAGCAACCATCGCGACATTGTGCTTGACTCTGCACTGCTCGACGTGATGCTTATTGACAGTGGTTTCAAAACAACATGCGAGATTGCCATAGGCGACAATCTCCTCGCAGCCCCATGGATAAAAGACCTCGTAAGAGTCAACAAGTCGTTTATTGTGCTCCGCAGCGCAGGCATCAGGGAAATGCTGACCAACAGCAAGCGAATGTCGGAATACATGCACATGGTGATAAACGAAAAGAATGACAACATCTGGATTGCTCAACGTGAAGGACGTGCCAAAGACAGCGACGACCGAACCCAGGAAGCCATATTGAAGATGATGGCAATGGGAGGGGAAGGTACTGCAACCGAAAGGCTTAAGCAGCTTCATATAGTGCCGTTGTCCATAAGCTATGAATACGACCCGTGCGACTACCTTAAGGCAGCCGAGTTCCAACTGAAGCGCGACATCGAAGGTTGGAAGAAAAGCAAGCAAGACGACGTGTTGAGCATGCAAACCGGCATCATGGGCTTCAAAGGAGCCATACACTATCACTGTGCCCCAGCCATCGACGACTATCTCGACCAAATACCCGCCGACACCCCCAAAGGCGACATCTTCAAGGTCGTGGCGTCACATATTGACAAATGTATCCACTCCAACTATCGTCTCTACGCAAACAACCGCGTAGCCCTCGACATTCTTGATGGAACGTCGCATGGAGGTTATTCAGAAGCAGAGAAAGCCACATTTGAACAATACATCTCAAAACAGTTATCAAAGGCAGAGGACATCCTGAGCAAATCAGGTGTCACCCCCGACCGCGACTACCTTCGCGAACGTATGCTCACGATGTATGCAAATCCGGCACGCAACAAGAAGAGCCTTCACAATTCATAACTTCATACTTTTACCATGCGCCACCTTATTATATATATAGTAGCAATAATGTCAGTCATCACCTCGTGCGAACAAGATTCCTACGACAAAGGCGAGGGTACATACTCAAACATGACCGCCGACTTTGTAGAAGCCCATGCCAATGGCGAGAAAAAGATTGACTATGCAATAACCGACAGCGGCGACTCGCTCGGCATTTCAACACCCATAGAAGTGTCGTGGACAAAAACAGCCGACAGCACCTATCGTGCCATAATATACTATAGCAAGATGGCAAACAACACTGCCAAGATAATGGGAATCTCGCAGATGAACCAATTACGCGTCACCCCGCGAGATTCCATAAAGGCAATGAAGACAGACCCCATTGGCTTGGAATCGTCATGGACGAGCAAGAGCAAACGCTACATCAACTTTGCCTTCACACTGAAGGTAGGCACCGTGGACGAGAACTCTTTACTTCACAGAATTACCCTTATAGCCGACTCCATCCGAGTGCATAACTCTGTGAACACGCTTCATATGACACTTTTCCACGACAAGGGAGACATACCGGAGTATTACACCGAGAAGTACTATTTCTCGTTTCCCGTCAGCCATTTCAAGGCTATCGGTGCAGACAGCGTCAGCATCCGCATCAACACCTCTTCTGGTGGCTTCAAAACCTTAGGATACCATATACGGGAGTAATGTCCAAGACCATGAATAAAATTATTATTTTCTCAATAATCAATTAATTAATATTAATATCATGTACAACAATTTCCAAAAACATTTATCAGAAGAACTGACCTCAATAAAAGAGGCAGGACTTTACAAGAACGAGTGACTCATCTGCTCTCCTCAGGGTGCAGAAATCACTGTCGCCGGAGAAACAGTGTTAAACTTTTGCGCAAACAACTATCTTGGCCTGGCCAACCATCCAGCCTTGATTGAAGCAGCCAAGAAAGCCATGGACGAAAGAGGCTACGGCATGTCGTCGGTGCGTTTCATCTGCGGAACACAAGACCGCCACAAGGACCTCGAGAAAGCTATTGCCGACTTTTTCGGCACAGAGGACACCATCCTCTATGCGGCATGCTTCGATGCAAACGGCGGAGTGTTCGAACCTCTCCTTGGTCCGGAAGACGCCATCATTTCCGACGCGCTGAACCATGCCTCCATCATCGACGGCGTAAGACTCTGCAAGGCACAACGCTTCAGATACGCCAATGCCGACATGGCCGACCTTGAGGAACAGCTGAAAGCTGCACAGAAATGCCGTTTCCGCATCATTGTCACCGATGGCGTATTCTCTATGGACGGCAACGTGTGCCCTCTTGACAAGATTTACGAACTTGCCAACAAATACGACGCGATGGTAATGGTAGACGAGTCACACTCGGCAGGTGTTGTAGGCAAGACAGGACGTGGCGTGACAGAACTCCACAATCTGCGCGGCAAGATTGAGATACTCACCGGTACGCTCGGCAAGGCATTTGGCGGTGCGGTAGGAGGCTTTACCACTGGCAAGAAAGAGATTATCGACATGCTTCGCCAGCGCTCCCGTCCCTATCTCTTCTCCAACTCCCTTCCTCCAATGGTGGTAGCCGCAGGCATCAAGATGTTCCAGATGATGAACGAGACCAACGAGCTTCAGGACAAGCTCCATGCCAACACCGACTATTTCCGCGACAGGATGCTTGCCGCAGGATTCGACATCAAGCCCACCCAGTCGGCCATCTGTGCCGTTATGCTCTACGACGCTAAACTATCTCAGGTAATGGCAGCCCGCCTGCAGGAAGAAGGCATCTATGTCACAGGATTCTTCTATCCCGTTGTGCCAAAAGACCAGGCTCGCATCAGAGTACAAATATCAGCTGCACACGAGCGCGAGCACCTCGACAAGTGTATTGCCGCATTCACCAAGATAGGAAAGGAACTGGGAGTTATCAAATAAAAGAGGAGTGAGAAAACAATTATGAAAGCATTAGTAAAGAAAGAACCGAAGAAAGGCATCTGGATGGAAGAAGTGCCCATACCGGAAGTAGGCGTTAACGATGTTCTTATCAAGATAAAGAAGACAGCCATCTGCGGCACCGACCTTCATATCTACAAATGGGACGAATGGAGTCAGAAAACCATAAAGACTCCTATGACCATAGGCCATGAATACGTAGGCATCGTGGCAGAAGTGGGCCCTGGCGTAAAGAACATAAAAGTAGGCGACCGTGTGACGGGCGAAGGCCACTTAGCTTGCGGCCACTGCCGTAACTGTCGCCGTGGCAAGCTGCACATCTGCGAGAACAGCATCAGCGTCGGTGTCAATCGCGACGGTGCCTTCGCGGAATATCTCAGCATACCGGAGTCGAATGTAGTTAAGCTCGACAACCGCATAAGCGACGACATGGCAGCCATCATGGACCCATTCGGCAACGCGACACACACGGCCCTTGCCTTCCCGCTCCTCGGCGAGGACGTACTCATCACGGGAGCAGGCCTCATTGGCACTATGGCCACAGCCATAGCCCGTTTTGCAGGAGCCAAGAACGTGATAGTCACCGACCTTAACGACTATCGCCTCGACATAGCCCGCAAGATGGGTGCCACCTTCACCGTAAACGCTTCAAAAGGTGAGACCATCGAGGGAGCCATGAAACAGTTGGGCATTTCCGGTTTTGACGTGGGTCTTGAGATGTCCGGTTCTCCAATAGCCTTCCGCGACATGGTGGCCCACATGTACAACGGGTCCCACATCGCACAGCTTGGCATCCTTCCTCCAACCACTACAGTAGACTGGAGTGAGATAATCTTCAAGGCACTTACCATAAAGGGCATCTACGGACGCCAGATGTGGGAAACCTGGTACAAGATGGAGCAGATGCTTATCTCCGGCCTTGACCTCACACCGGTCATCACCCATCATTTCCATATCGATGATTTCCAAAAAGGATTCGACATCATGGAGTCAGGACTTTGCGGAAAGGTTATTCTCAACTGGGAGGAATAAGCAAGGGAAATGGACAAACTTCAATTCGGCAACGACTACACTTACGGAGCACATCCGCTTGTACTCCAACATCTCGTCGACACCAGCAGGGAGCCAATGGCTCCCTATGGTGCCGACAAGTGCAGCGACCATGCCAAGGCACTCATTCGCGAGGCATGCGAAGCCCCTGATGCCGACGTGTTCTTCCTCACCGGCGGTACACAGGCCAATGCAGTGGTCATCGATTCCATACTATGTCAGCACGAGGGTGTGATATCTGTTGATTCAGGCCACATCAACGTACATGAAGCAGGAGCGATAGAGTTTACAGAACACAAGGTGATAGCTCTCCGCGGCAGCCAAGGGAAGCTATGCTCCTCAGACCTGAGACACTATCTCACCGAGTTTTTCAGCGACTGCCGCAATGGCCATTGCGTTTATCCCGGTTTGGTATACATCACCCAGCCCACCGAGTTTGGCACACTGTATTCCGCCCAGGAACTTACCGACATCCACGGAGTATGCCAAGAGTACAAGATAAAGCTCTACGTAGACGGTGCCCGCCTTGGCTATGGTCTCACCGCACCAGGCAACGACGTCTCCCTCCCCTTCCTTGCCAGTCATTGCGACGCCTTCTACATCGGCGGCACTAAGTGCGGCGCTCTTTGTGGCGAAGCAGTTGTCTTCCCCAAGGGTAATGCCAACCGCTACTTCTTCAGCATTCAGAAGCAGCATGGCGCAGTGGTGGCAAAGGGCCATCTCAACGGGTCGCAGTTTGAAGCCTTGTTTACCGACAACCTTTACTTCGACATCTGTCGCCACGGCAACGATATGGCCATGAGGATGAAGGAGATGTTTCGTGCAAAAGGCTATCAGTTCCATCTCGACTCAACCACCAACCAGCAGTTTGTGGTTATGTCTAACGAGGAAGCCAACCGTTTGTCCCAGCACGTTGAGTTCACTCTCTTCGAGCCACTTGACGAAAGCCACACCATTTGTCGTTTCGTCACAAGTTGGGCCACTACCCCAGAACAGCTCGATGCACTCTACAAATTCATCTAAGTATACAAGGATAATACCACCTCACTGCCTTATCATTCAGCAATGAAATAGTCTATTGTTATTTGTTAACCATAGCTATCATAATTTCCTAACACAGGTGGTATTGATTTAATACATACATATCCCGTTTTATATTCCGCAGTGCGGTTTCTACGTTCCGCAGTGGGGAATGTACATTCCCCACTGCGGAATACACATTCCCCACTGCGGAATATAAAACAAAGACACTATTATGACAAAATCACAATAGCTATTATAATATTTTTAATACTACTATCATCATACATTTATAACAGCTAAAGAGACAATGTTAATTTGCCATCTTCTATACTTACAAAGACACTGGATATGCAGAAGTATTGGAAGTTAAACTGTAGACTCTCTCTTACGCTCTCGTACGCGCGCATACAATGATTTTTTTATTTTCACTACTGTCCCGTTAAAGTGGACTAATCGCTCTTTGAATTACTTGAATTATA